>NZ_JAJEQM010000025.1 GCF_020687385.1 Hominilimicola fabiformis | reverse complement strand
CATAACAAATTGCACTGTAATATTATTATAATACCCCCCTGTGTTATTTGTCCATTTCTTAGGTACCACTATAGATTATATAGCCCCTTGGGGAGAGTGTACCCATAAAATGTCCGATTATTTGCTTGTTCAGGATTGTGATTGTAACCTTAAACAGATTATTTATTTTTTAACGTATCTGTATGTCGGTTGACTGTCCTCTTTACCCGTTTTTTTATCATGACAGCTCTTACAAAGGCTCTGCCAGTTGCTTTTATCCCAAAACAATTTATTATCACCTCTGTGCGGTTTGATATGGTCAACCACCGTAGCTTGAACGTATTTCCCGTTCCTCTTACAAATCTCGCACAGAGGATGTTCTCTAAGATATGCCTTACTTGATGTTCTCCATTTACTTCCGTATCCACGCTTTGTGGCTGAGCGAGTAACTTCAGGGTGACATGATATATGTTCCTCACAATATCTTCCGTCAGTTAAATTTGCACAGCCCGGATGTCTGCATGGTTTCTTTGGTCTATATGGCATATTCTTTCCTCCAACGAAAAAAGGACGCTCCGTATAGGAAACATCCTTCTTTGTATAACTTTTCACTTTCAAGTCTTAAATATTTATTTCTAATCTTCCCTGCAATACCGTATTATCGGAATAATATCAAGTGTATCGGAATAATACAACCTCAATTATTGGAACAATACACAAAGCCGACTGTTACATATCATCTCTCTGTTTATTCTTCTCTCGCGATTATAGCATAACACACTTTTTTACGATGTTCAAGAGTGAACTGAAGTGAACTTGCGTGAACTATAGTGTCCAATTTTCTTTTTATATGATTTTATCAAGTTCAGCCAAAGCTTTCAAGTGCATTTTATGAATATACCGTATTGTAAAATTAAGTTCCAACGCAATATATCTCCACGTTTTACGGTCGGCATATCTAAGCCACAAAATCCGTTTATATCTTTCATCTGCGATTTTATCAAGCTTTTCCCATACTTCTGCTTTAAAATCGACAAGTTCATCAATATCTCTGTCAATATCACGGTCAATATCGATTATCTTTGTCATTATATTTTCAAGCGGATTTTTATTCCGTGTATGCTGAACTGTTTCTCCGCTGTAATTCGGAGTGGTATTCATTGCAACATCACGAAGTGTCATAAGACGCTGTTGTTTTCTGTTTATCGCATTATCCATTGTTATAAGCTGACTTAAATATTCCTTTGCCGTCATTTGTATATTCCCTCCATCCTTGCTTTTATAGCCTCCATCAAAGAAGCCTGTCCCATGTCTTTATCATTTAAAGCCGTCATCACATCTTCATCAACCGTACCTTTGGTCACAATATGATGAACAACTACCGTGTTGTTCTGTCCCTGCCTATAAAGTCTTGCATTCGCCTGCTGATACAGCTCCAAACTCCACGTCAGTCCGAACCATATAATCGTGCTTCCGCCTTTCTGCAAATTCAGTCCGTGTCCGCAACTTGCCGGATGTGCCAACGCAATTTGTATTTTACCGTTATTCCAATCGCATATATCCCGTTCCGTTTTTATCTCACGGATATTAATTTTTTCTGCTATTCTGTCCTTATCGTGCTTATAGCCGTAATAAACAAGTATGCTCTTTCCGTTTGACGCCTCAATTAAATCCTCCAAAGCGTCAAGCTTACGGCTATGTATTTTCCTGACCTTCCCGTTCTCATCATAAACCGCGCCGTTGGCAAGCTGAAGGAGCTTGTTGCTAAGACTCGCCGCATTTACCGCGTCAATATCACCATCGGCAAACGGCAGAAACATTTCCTTTTCAAGTTTCCGATAAAGTTTCATCTCTTTATCGTTCATCTCAACTTCGTAAATATTGTCTATTCTTTCAGGCATTTTGATATAATCCGTTGCTTTCATCGAAATACATATATCCGATATTTTCTCATATATCCTTTTTTCTGCATTAACCAACGGCTTGTATGAATACACAATCGCACCGTTTCGTTTATCCGGTTTGAAATATTCATCACGAAAACCTGTTATATATCTTCCGAGCCTTTCTCCCATATCCAGCAGATTTATCTCAGCCCACAAATCAATCAAGCCGTTAGGTGCAGGCGTTCCGGTCAGACCTACAATTCTGTCAAACTTAGGTCTGACCTTACGCAGTGCTTTAAACCGTTTGCTTTGATGGGATTTAAACGAACTGAGTTCGTCTATCACAACCATATCAAAATCAATGTGACCGCTATTTACAAGCCACTCTACATTTTCACGGTTTATGATATAAATGTCGGCATCCGCTTTTAAGGCTTTTTCCCTTTCGTCCGCACTACCGATTGCTATTGAACATCTCAGGTATTTTAGCTGTTCCCATTTGTCACACTCCTGTTTCCATACCGACAGTCCAACTCTGAGCGGAGCTATTATAAGGACTTTTGAAATCTCAAAATAATCATACATAAGGTCACTTACAGCGGTGAGTGTTGTTATCGTCTTACCCAGACCGCATTCAAGCATAAGTGCCGAAATCGGATTGTTTATTATAAAATCAACACCGTACTTTTGATACTCATGCAAATTATCTCTGCTCAATTTCATCAAGCACACCTCCGATTTGTTCCGTACCGTCAATGCAATACACCGAAAAACCTAATGATTCTAATTGCCTTTTTCGCTTTATCTGTATGCTCCTCATTTTCCGTCCTGGTGCTTTCATCTCTGCAAATGCAATTTTTCCGAAAGGCAGCAAAATCAATCTGTCGGGCATACCGTTAAAGTTCGGCGATACAAATTTCAGTGCAAGACCTCCGTGTATTTTCACTGCATTCACAAGCATTTTTTCTATCTCCTTCTCACGCATTTTACCTCCCATACAAGTTCCGAAGTTCCTTCCGTTCCCTATATCCTACGCGCGTATATATATGTGCGTAATTTTTAATATAATAATATATAATCTATATAACTTTTTAGGTAACATCGGAACATTACCTTTAATTTATATAGGTTTTATGCCGTTTTCGAGTGTTCCGAACCAAGCTTTTTTTACGGAACTTTTCGGTTACATCGGAACACAAAACAGGTGCAGAAGTCTATACCTCTGTCCTTTCATAACCTGCTGCCGCTCCGTAAATTCCGAAACGGCTCTTTTTGCTCATCTTCTGCCAGCCCTCTATTTTTGCCATAATGGCAGATATGGCATTTGCGTCAATCCTTTTCAAATCCGCTTTCGCCTTACCGAAACATTCACACCATATTTCCATATTGCATACCTTCTGACGCTTTATTTCCCCTTTAATATTCACCTCTCCGAATTCACTTCCGTCAAGAAAATTCCGACGTTCATACAAGGACATTTCATTCCAATTTACAGGCAGCAATGTTTCAAGGTATTCACGCACCATACCCTCACGTTCGTCTGTTTCCATAGCCTCACGCTGAAGTTTCTTAGCAAGTTTCTCCGTCTGCTCATCAAGAATAAGCGGTTCGCCCCGCTTGTAATACACAAGCACCTCCGCCCAAATTTGATCTATATCATTCTGTGATAACTGCCACGGCTTTTTCTTGGAATTACCGGACACCTTAACAGGGAAAAAACGGCGGTTTCCCGTAGTATCACGCAGATACCCGTGTTCGGCATTTGTAGTTCCGATAAAAATACACTGCCTTAAATGCGGTGTTGCACGTCTTCCGAACGAGGCACGAAACACATCATTCTGCCTTGATATAAAGCCTCTGAGTGTTTCAATTTCCGTTTTCTTAAGCCCTGCAAGCTCGCCTATTTCAAGTATCCAAAATCCCTGCAGTTTTTCTGCCGCCGTTTTATCCTTTGTATCCGACAGCAGTAGAGAATCATTAAACCACTCACCGCAAAGCTTGGATATAATCGTGCTTTTCCCAATCCCCTGCGGTCCTGACAGTACAAGCATAGTGTCAAACTTTATTCCCGGCACCATTACTCTTGCTACCGCTCCGCATAGTGTTTTTCGGGTAACCGCACGGGTGTACTGATTGTCCTCTGCACCAAGGTAATCCGTTAAAAGCGTATCTGCACGTTCCTGCTTATCCCACTTCGGCAGACTGCCAAGATACTGCCGTATCGGATGGAACGAACGGTCATCAACAACTTTTGCAAGTGCCACATCATAATTCACTCTTGTGAATTTACCGTAGCCGTATGTAAGATATGTAAGCAGCTGTGCGTCATCAGCGTCCCGCCAATACTTAGACGGGTGCTGCCAAGGTACATCACCGTTAATTTCTATACAGTCCGACAGTTCGTTAAAAACTATTCCCTTTAGTTTCGAATCGTTCTGAAGTATTATCGTGAGGTTTTGTATGCTGTTTTCCACGTCACCGTGCTTATTCACCGACAAATACTTATGCCAAGATGTATCGTCATTGCCGTCAATCACAGAAAACTCCTCATACACAGCCTTTTCCTTATCCGTCAGTGTCTGTTCTTTAACTCTGCCGTCCTGCATTGCAAAGTCCGTCATTGCTTTAAATGAGGCTGATTTCTCACTGTCGGTTTCATCTTTGTCAAGATATGAAAACTTGTGTATCCGCACCAAATCAAAGCTGTTGCACAGCTTACCGCAGGCAGGGTCTGTTGCGTGATGAGAGTATGCAAACTTGTCATTATACACTATTACTCCGGCTGCGGAATCGGCGGGGATATAATCATAACGACCGTTCAGACTGCTTGGTTCATACACATCTGAAAGGAATGTGCTTATTGCGTCCTGTATCGTATATGCACGGCAAAATGCACCGACTATTCCCTGCTTTGTCAGAGGGTCTGCCTGTTTCTTCAATGCGTGTGATACAATTTTTTTCTGTCTTGACGAAACAGGATATTCAGAAGTATCATGCCAATCTTTATAACGTGCAAGCACTGCGTCCGCATCTATTTCTTCACCGTCACGGTGCTGAAATACAAACTCACCGTCAGAAGAAGTTGACGGCCAATACATAAGTCTATGCGGCTGATACGTTGTATCGTCAAACTGTTCTATGCCTATATCTGCCGCTATTCTGCGTGCAACCGCCGTATATTCATCTGCCGTAACAGGACGTGACAGAGGGATAATAAGCCTGAATCTCGGGGTTTGTGCAGTATGCTTGTGTGTGGAATATATCAGGCATTTGAAATTAAAGAACAGTTCAATCTGTTCCCAAAAGTCCTCGTCTGCGTAATCCGCATCAAGAGTGAGCAGACATCGGTTAATCACAGTATCTTTTCTCCTTAGACCGCTGCGAAGTTCACCTCCGACAAATCCGCCCACATCTTTGATATTATCCTGCTGACCTTTAGGAAGTTTACGATATTCCTGCACCGTTTCAGCCGTTCGTATTGTCTGAGAACACTTCTGAACAAATTTCTCCCACGAAAATTCTTTAATCTTCCACGCTCTTGATGTACGGCTGTTCCCGACAGATATTTTCATTGTCCCCTCCCGTTATACATGTCTATTAATCCCGTTTTTCCCTTTCGTTTTAATTGTTTCTCAACTTTTTTGCGTTCTGTCGCGGCTTTCGTCTTTGTCTTATAAAACGAACATCTTCTTCCTCCGAAATCATTATTCGTTAAGCAAATACAATAACCGTCTGCATTAGCAAAGCAGTCTTTTTTATCCAAACATCTTATTTTCATAATCGTACCCCTTTAAATTTATTTTCTTTTGCATTTTCGTTATTCCTTTTTATAATACTCACATTCAAACCCGTCAGCATTAAGCGGAAGTCCGTCTGCCCAGTCGGTTTTTATACACATCAGCCGGCACAGTTCATCAACCGAACCGTAACCGTTCGGAACTTCGCATATAATTTCATCATGAACGTGAAAAACAGTATCATATCCTGCATTTGCCGCATTTATCAGTGCATTTGCAAGCAAATCCCTTGCAGTCCCTTGTACGATATTCTCTGTCAGCTTACCTCCGAAAGTTTCAAGTCTGTCCCACTTCTTTGCGGAGTTTATCCCCATATATGTAATGCTGTCACCGCCGAACCTATTTGTACCGATTCGAGGTTTTATATATGACAGCCGCCTTCCGCTCGGCAGACGTATGAATAATATCCCCCGTTCATACGCAAATACAAGTTTTCCTAACGGAACGGTTGTTTTTTCTTTTATTGCTTTCATTGCCGCATTGCCGACTTCGTACCAAAAACGTACAATATGCGGATTGGCATTTCTCCAATCGTTAATTAAGCCCTGAAGCTCATTCTCCTGCACTCCCATCTCAACAGCACCCATATTCTTTAATGCACCGACTGAGCCCCCGTAACCGCAGGCAAGTTCGGATATTTTACCCTTTTGACGCAGTTCGCCGTTTACGCCGTGTTTCTCCACAGGCACTTTAAACATCTTGCTTGCGGACGCACAGTAAATATCACCGCCGTTTTTAAATGTATCTATTCTCCACTGCTCTCCTGCTATCCAAGCAAGCACACGAGCCTCAATAGCTGAGAAGTCTGCAACGATAAATCTATGGTTTGGTTTCGGAATGAGGATGGTTCTTATAAGCTCCGATAGGACATTCGGCACATTTCCGAACATCATGTCAAGCATCTCAAAATCTCCGTCCTTTACAATATCCCTTGCAAGTGTTAAATCCGGCAGATGGTTCTGAGGCAGGTTTTGCGGCTGCAGAATGTTACCGGACCATCTTCCCGTTCTGTTTGCACCGCAGAAACGCATCATTCCGTGTACACGGTTATCACTGCACACACTGCGTATTACAGCCTCATATTTTTTGACGGACGTTTTCGCCATAAGCAGACGGAGTTTCAGCATTTCACTGACATCTCCGTCTGTTTCATCTGCCAGACTCTTAACAGCCTTTTTTGACAGGCTTTCAATTTCCACACCATTTTCCTTGAGCCACTGTTTTAACTGTGTTACTGAATTAGGATTTTCAAGTCCCGTTATCATATATGCCTGTTCAACCGCCACTGTCGTCTGTATTGAATTAAGTTTTACTGCCTGTTCCGCCAATTCACTGTCAACTAATACCCCTCTGTCATTTATTATTTGGTCGAGAACATATAGCCGATGTTCCTCATCTCTTATAGGATACATCTTAAGTTTATCGGCAATCTGACGTTCAACGTCTACATCACGCATACAGTATTTTTTGAATGTTTCCCATTTATTTATATCGTGACACGGTCTGTTTCGGGTACGGTTTCCGTTTGATTTTGTCGGCTTGCACGGTACACAGAAATACTTAATTAACTCCTTGCCCTCCGTCATCTTCTGCCTCTCTAATCCGAGTACACTTCCGACATCGGCAAGCGACAAAGGCAGTGCCAGTTCCGCAGCCTGCACCGCTGTACAGTACCAAGACTGCGGATTAAGATATTCTCCCTCGGGAAGTTTAAGATACCTTGACAGACACACACGCTCAAATTGTGCGTTATATGCCGTTTTCACAACGGTATCTGATTTTATCGCTTGTATTATTTTCTCCGGAAGTTCTTCACCGCCTGCAATGTCAATTATATGAACATCACCGTCATCAGCAGCATATGCAAACAGTAACATCTCAAAATCAGGAGAGTCCGCATACTTATATACTCCGCACCTTATAAGGTCTACGTCAGAAAATGTTTCAATATCACAGCTTAATTTTTTCATAGCTCTCACCATTTACCATTAAATTTTAGGTTGACTTTATCCTAAAATAAGAATATAATATTTATATAAAAGAAATGGAGGTATGCAATATGAATGTTAATACCAAAACAATGGTTTCTATTTCCGAAGCCAATCAAAACTTTTCTAAAGTAGCAAGACTTGTTGACCAGTACGGTTCTGCCGTAATTCTAAAAAACAACTCACCTCGCTATCTAATTTTAGAATTCAATCAAGCTGATGAACAATTATCAGCACAAACTGATGATGTATTAGCTATATCAGAAAAATTAATTACTCGTAATAAGGCCGTATATGAGGAACTTGCAAAATGAAAATCCTTACTAAAGAACAAATTTTATTATTACATTCACAGCTTGTGAAAGAATTCGGAGGTTCACTTGATATACGCGATGATTCTCTTTTAGAATCAGCTATCAATACACCATTCCAAACATACGGTGGAGAGGAACTGTATCCGACTTTATTGGATAAAGCCTCTCGCCTATGTTTTGGACTTGTAAAAAATCATCCGTTTGTAGATGGTAATAAGCGAATCGGTACTCACGCAATGCTTGTATTTCTTGCAATAAACGGCATTGATTTAAAGTACACTGATACCGAATTGATTGAACTTATTTTATCAGTTGCGTCAGGAACTCAGTCTGATTCTGATATTCTTCAATGGCTTCAACAGCATATTATTTAAGAACATCTTACGAGGTGTTCTTTTTTTGCATACATCTCCAATTCACCTTAATTTAAGAAATCATCATCCTCGTCATATGCTTCAAAATCGTCCTCTGCTCTGGTACGTCCGCCAAGCGGTTCTCCGTCTGCAATCTTCTGTATATTGCCCAGTCCGCATGCAATTCCTTTATTTCCGTTTGTATTAAACGGATAAAGAGATATTGACACTCTTGCATAACATCCGCTGTAAACCTCATTTCTGTCTAAAATAGGCTGTACATTCTTATCCACAATCTGCGGTTTATCTTTTGAATTGCAGTTTATGAAATAGCAGTCTTTATATGCCTCATCATCCGGACGTTCAATATCACCGTCACGAAGAGGCAGTTTCAAATTCGCAGGTATTCTTCCTCCGAACTTTGCTTTGCCGTCCTGCTTTGCCTGTTCGACTGCATTTTGAATATCCTTTACCGTCTTTGTATCAGACTTTGGTATAATCAAAGAAACACTGTACTTTTCATCACTGTCGTTAATAGATGCAGGCTCCCATATATGTTCATATGACAATCTGACTTTACCCGTTACTAAATGTGCCATATCAAAATTCCTTTCTAAACTCATCCAATGTATGTACTTCTTCTCTCTTATCCGTTTCCGGTACAAGTGTCAGTCTGCCTTTCGGTTTTATGATATAGTCACCGAGCAGTTCTTTAAAAATTTTTCTGCCCATAAGCTTTTCCATATCCGTTATACCTATAAGCGTGCTTTTATATATCTGCGACATGGTATAACCGTTATTTCGGCAGACCTCTGCAATCTTGTTTTCGTCCGCATACTGTCGTTTGGAACGTCCCTCGACTATTTTAAATCCGCTCCAGCTTTTCCCTTCATTTATAGCTTTCGCCTGTGCATAAGAATATACATCTTCTGCCCATTTTGATAGGTCGTCCGCTATCGTCAGTATGTGCAATATTTCATCGTCATTAAGTTCCGCGGGTTCTTTAAACTCATATTCTGCGGTTTCAAGCATAAGTTCTGCACGTTTTCTGCATACAGCTCTTAATTTGCAGAATCGGCAATGATTTCCCGCTTTGAATTCGCCCTCGCCTTTTGCGGCAAGTTCGGCTATCGGTTTCAGTGTATTCTCCGCCCATTCCAGAAGTTCATCAACAGAAATCTCCCATTCGGAAATATTATCAAGTCTTGGCTGAACAATAGCTGTTTTCACTGTCTTAATGTCGTACAGATAACCATAAAGATTAAGTGCACCCAACGCATACAACATCATCTGCGGATTGTGCTCCGCCGATACCGTCACTCCTTTGCCGTACTTAAAATCTATAACCTGCAGTACATCATCTGCAACTATAACAAGGTCACCCGTACCGAAACCGTCCTTAACATAATTTGAAAAGTCAAGTCTTTGTTCAACCATAACTATTGTGTCGGGACATATTTTTCTTATTGTTTCGATTTTATCTGTCGCATAATACGCATAGCTGTCCGTATATCTGTCGATTTCTTCTGCATTGAAGTTTCCGATATTCGGAGGTGCAAGGTCCTTTTCACCTAAATGCCATCTGATTTTATATTCCGCCATCTCATGAGCTGCCGAACCTTCCTGTGCATATATTGTTGTTTCGTCCGGAATATCTGCTGTTGCCAGTGCCGACGGCGGACATTCAAGCCAACGATATGCCGATGATGCAGAAAGTACAGCATGATTTAACGGCGGCATATCAAGATACCTCCATCTGCTGTAAATCTGCATAAAATGAATCAAGGTCTGACTCTGCAACAGCGGTAATATTTTTTACTCCGTATTTTTCAATAAGCTGTTTTATTTCCTCACGCTTACCGTTTCTTGACAGTTTAACCGCAAGTTCACGCAGCATTTCATGTGTAACGCTCGGCTTATCAGCTTGTTTTTCCTTTGATATGCCGTCATTGCCTGCCACGGCATTTGCTATAGTTTCCAAGCTGTCCGCAAGCGAACGCATATCGCTTACGACATCAAGCAAAAGTTTCGTTCTGCTCATCCTCTCCCCTCCTTGTTCACTTCACATATCGAAAGTTTCTCTACACTGTCACCCGGAACAAGTATTGTCATCTTACACGGTATGCCAAACAAAAGACGCAGAAATTTCTCTCTTATGGATATACTGCGGAAATTCACAATACTGTCTGCTCTCGGTTTCTTTGAAACACTGATTGTTAATGTATGTTTCATAGTTAAACGTCCTTTCCGAAAGGCTGATTTTTTAATACCCTTCACTATACGGACACAAAAAGACTGAAATATAAGGTTTTTTATAAAAACTTTTTCAGCTTTTTATAAATTGTTTTTAACTGCTGTGATACTGCCGACTGACTTATCCCCATATGTTTCGCACAATCACTTACAGACATTCCGTCAAAATATACAGCCTGTATAAGGGACTTCTGCTTATCCGAAAGATATTTTATCGCTTCTGTTAATCTTCCGAACTTACTGTCTGTTTCAAAAATCGCCGTAAGATTTTTGTCCTCCGACGCATAAACAATTCCTTCATATACACACGCATCAAGCGAATAGTGCCTGCGTCTTTCCTTCTTATCATTATTCCTCTCCAGTCTGTCCAGTTCCACAAGAATACTCGCCCATTCATTAGGAACATCAACTTCCACATCTCCGTCCGCAAACTCATATTTAATTTTCATAAAAGTGCCGCCTTTCCGCAAGAAAAACGGCACTCTAACAAGCCGAAAAAACTCGCATTTTTTTTAACGCAAGCCATTCGGCTCTGAATTAAGTTTTCATATAAAAGTCTCCTTTTTATTGATAATAAAAAAAGGCTTGGTAAACAGTTCAGAAAAAGAACTGTTTACCAAGCATTCTGTTTTTTAATTATTTTATAAGCTCCAAAAGCCATGGTGCTGATGGTTTGGCTATTGCCCGAGCATTGAGATATGCCATTTCAAGAGTCAGACAAGTGTTTCCTAAATAGTATCCGTCCATAACTGTCAGTGTCATTGCCAAATCCGGCTTATTCATTTTAGTAAGATATATCGGAAGTAAATATTGCACTCTCCCCATATATCCCTGTGCAGAAATAAGTCCCGGTTCTATAACTGCTTTTCGCCTTGCAAGTTCCACCGCAGTTTCCAACAGCAACGGCAAATTTTTAGCCTTTCTTATTTTTGCGGGAATTCTATTTAGATTTTCTTCATCACCCAAAATATGCTCAACATTTACCCTTATTGACCATTCGGGATTAAAATTCAAACCTTGCTGTGTCATATGATACACCGGTCGTTCAGGCAACGGCTCTATATATTTAAGCCATGGTGACATTTCATCACAAAAGCCTTTAAAATACCATTCAAGCATAGAATCCTGCTTTTTATTTCTGAAAAAGCAGCCATATATGCCTTTATAGCTCGGGGTGTATAATCCTGTATGAAAGCAGGCACATTCATTCTCAATGTAAAAATATTTTAATGCTTTATTATCTTCTTGTTCTGAGTTGAATTCAATAGCCTGTTTACGAAAAATTGTATGTATATATCGTTCCAATATCGGTGTTTCTGCATTCTTTGTTTCAACTGCCGGTTTCTTGAACTGCCATGCCTCCGGCAATGCCATACATTTTAAATCATGAAGATGCCTGTACCAATCGGGTACATAAGCAAACTCAAATAAGTCACTTTGTATTGTTATCATTTTTTATCACCTTACATTTCAAAAGTTCTTCAAGATACCTCATCTGTATCTCTGCTTTAAAATCTTCGTCTACATATCTTATCAAATTTCCAAACCTATCTTTTTTAGTAACCATTGAAACTTTATTTATATATCTCTCATAGCGTTTCAACATTAATATCTGTGCATCACAATCCCCGTTGATAGCTTTTTCTGCAGTTCGATTCTTAAGGTCCACGAATATCACACTCCAATCTCCTTTCTTTATAATTTTTTATTAGCTTAAAAGCTTTGTTTTTCCAATTTGTAATAGTTTTCTCTGAAACGTTTAATATCTTTGCAATATCTCTTCTTGATAATAAATACCAATATTTTAATATCAACACTTCTTTTAATTTATCATCAAGAAATAACATAGCTTCATACAACCATTCATTCTTAACATTGCAACAATGTCCGCTGTTATCAGAAATAACATATTCACTTGGATATATATCTTGTTCTCCTACTAAATCTGTATCAAACTCAACAAAATCAAAACTTCTTTTCTTTGCGCTCATTCTGCGACGTATATCAACTGATGCAGTATATATAACATTCATACTATACTTATCAATCATATCCCATTGTTCTATTTCACCATCATATGAGGAATTAAGCATAACTTTTCCACCCCTCTATATGTAATTTTGAAAATGAACTTTTTTGCTCCTCATTAATAATAAATCGCAAAAAGCAGTGAAAAAAGGAACCTAATTCACAAAAAAATCTTTTTTTGTCTAAATATCACAATATATATATATTGTTTATACAATTATTTTAATATTAATAAAAAACAAACTGGATTTATCATCAAATATTTTGATGAACCCAGCTTATTTATTTTATGGCAATAAATGATTATCTGAATATAACTATTTTATCATAAGCAAATGTTCTTGAAAATAGCTATCATAATATTCTGACAAGATTCTGATTCACTATTTATACACTCAATCCTCAACATTTAAACTAAGCTTTCATAATATACTTTTTTCTTATGTGAAAAATTAATATAACACATCGTATATTTAACAAAAAGTATTATAACAGTTTACATTTATATATTTCTATCTATCTATAATTATTAGATATACATATAACAAATAATTTACATATAAAAGATACAACATTCTATATGCAAAAAAATATTGTTTTTAGGAGGTGAACTATAGAATTATATGTATTCAATCTATTATCTTATATAGATAATAAGATATTTTTTTAGGATTATAAAAATATTATATGCGAGAGGAGTAAATATGAAAATTATAGACAGTACAATTATTGTAGCTTTAATTTCAATGGCTGGAACAATCATTGGTTCTATGATAGGTGTTATGAAATCAAATGACAAAACACTATACAGAATTGAACAATTAGAAAAAAAAGTTGAAGCTCACAATAATCTTGTTGAACGAATGACAATTGTTGAACAAGAAGAAAAATCCAATGAACAACGAATCCAAAGATTGGAGTGTGAAAAATATGATTAATTGGAAAATAAGATTTAAAAATCCTGTGTTCTATATTCAGCTAATAGTTTCAATAATCTCATCTATTTTTGCCTATATGGGAATAACAGCCTCTGAAATAACGTCATGGTATAAACTATTTGAGATTATTCGTCAAGCTTTTTCAAACCCATATATAATTTTTATTATGGTTATAAGTATTTATAATTTTTTAATTGATCCTACAACAAAAGGTATAAGTGACAGCAAAAAAGCTATGACATATGATGAACCTAACATATAAAAAGGAGAATTGAGGATGAACGTTTTATTAATTGCAGGTCACGGAAATGGTGACAGCGGTGCTGTCGGCAATGGTTATGAAGAAGCTGAGTTGACCAGAGAATTTGCTGTATTGCTAAAAGAAAATTTAAAATCTTTTTGCAATGTAACATTGGCAGATACTAATCGTAATTGGTTTGAATTCTTAGGTTCTAATAATTATGATTTTTCAAAATATAACTACGTTTTGGAAATTCATTTTAATTCAGGAGGTGGCTCTGGAAGTGAAATATTTGTTACCACAGCTGAAAGTGGAATAACTGTTGAAAACGAAATTCTAAAAAACTTATGTAATTGCGTTAAATATCACAACAGAGGTGTCAAAAGAAAAGATTTCCGTGTTATTTCAAAAATAAAATCTCAGGGAGTTTGTTCAGCATTGCTTGAGGTATGTTTCATAGATAACAGCAATGATATTGAAATATATCAAAAAAACAAAAATAAGCTTGCTACTGCAGTTGCAAAAGGAATTGCAACTGGATTCAATTTAAAATATATTTCGGATAAAAATAGCCCCCATAGTACAGATGTTTCTGAAAAAGCAAAAGATGCTATAGATTGGTGCTCTAAATACAATATATTGCCTCCAGATATTATATCAGACATGGATGATCAAAAAATATTATTATGCATTGGTCTATATAACACAGTTAAATTTTTAGCAGAACATATTTAATTTTATGTTCTGCAATTTAACAAAAAATATCTTAAATTATATATTATACAAAATTAAAGGGAGAATTTATTATGATAAATAAAAATGATCTTATTTCTATTATAGTAAAACCTACTAATGCCTGTAATCTACGTTGCAAACACTGTTATCACGCTGGAACAGGTTATGATAATGAACAAATGTCAGACAAAATGCTAGAGAAATTAATTTCTTCAAGCGTGCCGCATTTTTCAGGTATACACTATATCTGGCATGGTGGTGAACCTTTAAGTATGCCTCTGACATTTTATAAACGTGCTCTAGAATTAGAACAAAAATATAAACATAACCCTAACCAAAATATTAAAAATAGCATGCAGTCTAACGGAACTTATGTCACTGAAGATGTTGCAAAATTTATTGCAGATAATAACATTTTAATTGGATTTTCATTTGAAGGTCCATACAATGACTTTTTGCGAAGTCATACAAATATGACCTTAAAAGGATATGAAAATTTAAAAAAATATAACATTATCCCTGGTACTATAGCTGTTGTAGGTAAGCATAATATTAATAACTTAATTGATGTTTATGAATATTTCCGCAATAAGAATCAGCCTTTAAAACTTAATACAATATTTGCATCTGGATCTGCTAAAGAAAACGAGGATATTTTATTAACAGATCCAGAATATTATGCAGAAAAAATATGTGAATTATTTGATTTATGGCTATTTGATACTACTACCGGAATCAGTATAAGTCCCTTCTATAGTTATGCACAATCTGTTATATCTGGCAAACCAAAATACTGTACACACAGTAGTTGTCTAAAACATTGGTTAAGTGTACATTCAAACGGTGACATATATCCCTGCGGAAGATATTATCCTGAAGAGTATCGTCTTGGAAATATAATGGACTTTAATGATCTACATGATGTTTTTGAAACAAAAATTTATAAAAATATTATAAATAAAAGTGCCATACGCAAGCAGAAATGTAGAGAACAATGTAACGTATATCATCTTTGTAATGGCGGATGTTTAAATGAATCTATTCTTGCTGGCGGAATAGAAAATATTCCTGAATTTTCTTGTACAGCTTTTAGTATAATCATCAGTCATATCAAAACACGAATGCAGGAAGCAATATCCAGAGGAATAGAATTTGAAAATATATATAACAAATATATAAGAAATATTATAAAAAAAAGATTGGAGATGAATAAAAATGTCAAATAATTTTAACGAATATAATTGTTGGGACGAATGGGATGAAGTGGACTATGGTGATACATGGGACGAATACGATAACTATACGGAATGGGACGAAGATGACAGTCCTGATCATAGTGACTGTTATGGATACGGAGTATATTCTGAATGCAGGGTAGAAGACAGCTATGATGATTCTGATATTCCCCCTTATGTTCCAGGCAAGCAACGCCTTCTTGATATTGCCACAAGTCATTTTCAAGTTGATAATTATATATTTACATATGTTATTTTTGACAAGTCAACTAATGTTATGATTGCTGTTACTAATCAGGAAGAAGCTTTTGCTAAAGTAACCCCTGTCTCAGCTGTAGAAGAAATTAACGGTGAATATTACGTAGATTCTGCTGCAAGTGTAACTTTCACAGAAATGGAAAGAAGTATTGATCGCCTAAGAAAAAAATACTCTGCTGCGGCCGAAGAAGATATACAGTTTATCTCGGAAAACAAAGGTACAAGAGTTATATACAAAGGTGTTTATTCATTTACTTATGCTAATCAAGTTATATGTAATTCTATGGCATATGCACCTTTAGGAGCTACTGAATATCGTCATGACTATATCAAAGTTCAGGATTTAATTGAAGAAGAAACAGGCGCTGGATATACAGTTGACTATAACCCACAAACAAAAGAGACCTTTGCTCGTTCAAAACAAGGTGATTTATATTATGTTTCTGTTGCACAGGATGCTGTTTTCTGCGATGATGAACGATATGTATACTCATCATTTGATGTTCAAATCCAGAAACTTTGCACTGTATCAGAGTGGATTATGATTCACTATAATGTCGCTCAGGCAGATATTTCTGTTTACAGTGACAGAATAGTCTTTACCGAAGAAGGCGGTAAAACATACAAAATTCTAGTAAATGATTTGCCTGATTATATTGTTTATGATTATGATAATTATATTCCTGCAGATGCAACTATTGAAGCTGTTCTTGATTATAAAGATGTACAAGGTGTACCTAAAAACTACTATAGGGTAATTGCACAAATCAAAAGTCTGACAGGCTTAGACGCCACACAGGATGAAAATAATTTCATTATTCTCTGTGGAAAAAGTTTTTATATACCAAATGCTGTTCGCTTTAATGGTTGGATATATGCAGAACGAAAAGATGTTATTTCAGCACTTGAATCTAATTTTGTAGATATAGATAACTATTTCCGCAGTTGTGGATTTTACTATGGAACTGATGATAATGGACACTCATATTCAGCTTCACAGTATAAAGCAAAATCTATGTGGCTTCTAAGTAAACAACTTAATATAACTAACAGAATCCGCGTAAATGATACTTCAGGCGGTAATTATTTTAACCTTACAACTAGTACAAAAAATATTGAAGAAGCAGTCGAATCAGTTTTTGGAAAATCAGCCAGCTATCTCGGAGCAATAGCAATCGAAAGCAATACTGTAAAATCATATATCGAAGACAAGCTATATATCCGAAAAGAACGCCTGTCATCAAACAGCACAAATCTTTTTATAAACGGCAAACCCTATGCCATTTCAACACTGCAGACAAGCTTTAATTCTAGTACTTATTATGATAAGACTAAATTATTATCCGCAGTAAAAAATCTTACACCTACAATATCAATCACAAAAGTTGAAACTATACTTAACAACGGAGAAAATTATGCTTACATTGCAGGAAACCAAGCAAAAATTACATTTACTACGTCCTGCCTTGACCATGTTGCTATTGGAGTTCAGACAGATTCAGAAACAAAGTGGTTTCATAATACTGCGCCGTCAAGTTCTATGAGTATGACTGTAAATCTTTATAAGGAAGGAAAATGTACATTAAAAGTACGTGGCAGAACCACAATAGATCCGGCTGATGTAGGGCTGACGTCTATTCCTCATTCTAAGGACTGTGAGCAAACCCAAGTTATCACCGTTCTTCATTCAATTCCTAATAATATGGTATATATTATACCATACGCACAGAAGCAAGGATGTACGGTGACTGATAACAATTCCAATGTTGTTGTAAAATATCAACACAGATTTTATTCTAATCCTGAAACTTGTACATACTATAAATCTCTATCCGGAGAGCAAGCATATAAAAGACAGGTATCGTATACTGCTTCCGGTCTTTATATGAACAAAGAAACATTCCGCATGGATATGGATTTGGACATTATTAATGATTCTCACAATGACCGTGACTGGTATCTTGAAAAACGTATATGGCGTCTATGGTCACAAGGGAAAGTAGCAAGTTTCAGCAGAGAACAAATAGATGCTAACGGGAAAAAATACTTTAATGTAACTATGAACGGTATAACACGCACTATATATAAAGAACCTGCTGACAATGCTTTTTATGCACCACTATACAAAAATACCACTCGTTCCACAATAAGATTAGTAAATAACCACCTTGTTATGCCTGAAAGTCTTATGTATCTCTTATTTTCTGATTTAAGCGATATTGAAACATATATATTAAATCACTACAAAATAACCAATCCGTCAGAAAATTTAAAAGGCCAATTAAATGCAATGACTTTGTATGATAAAAAACTTAATATTGATTGTATCACTCTTGACAAAAAAGGAGATGAAGTACAATTGATGGCAACTGAAGATAATACATCATACATAAACCATGCAACTGTCAATGATATCAATTCTGGAATGATTGAATATCGCAATCGCGAGCTTAAGAATGTATTCGATAACCTCAGTAAAAAACGTCAGGAATTATTCCACTATAATCCTGTTACAAATACAGTTGATTTTGATGGATTTGAAGTAGATATACCAACATTAACTTTATATCCTATCAATAAAAGCAACCCGACACAAGACGATTACAAATCATATTTATTTGCCAGTGAATCTGATATCCAAAAAATCGATACATATAGAAGAATTGTAGTTTATGGTGCAGGAATGGGCGGTGTATGTGCAGCATATAAAGCCGCACAATATGCATGGTCACTCGAAGGATTTGATAATTTTGAAATTATGCTTATCAATCCTGTACCTGTACCTAAACTAGGAGGTATCGGTACTGTTGGAGGACAAAATCTATGGGATACAAGAGCATGGCATTCAAAATTTCCATATCGTGGTAGTCTTGCCAACGTTATGAGTTTTGATAATTCTAAGGGACAAATAACAGAAGATAGGTATGGTACAGATGATAAAGCACAATCACTAAGAGAGCTTCTAACTCCTTACAATGTAAAAATATATGATCAGTATGATATCGCAGTTAATCAATTAGATGTTCCAGTTCCTGTAAAACAGGATGAAAACGGGAACATAATGTCACTAACCATAAAAAGAATTTCACGTAATGATCATGGCGTTATTCAATATTATGGTGAATCCCAAACAATTAATGGAGACATATTTATTGATGCATCCGAAGATGGAAAACTTACAAAACTAACAGCACATGATAGTAATGGTAATCCAGCATATACAAGAGGACGTTATGATTATCCTGCTGATATATTAGAGCCTGTTGAGGGGGCAGAAGATAAAGCTAAAATGCCAGCTGTAACATTGATGTTTAAAATTGCTGCAACGAAAATAGTTCCCGTAGAGTATGAAGATCCAGGACCGAATGGACACTGTGAAAGAAAGTTTTCTGATAACACAAATTCTATTTGTACACTCTTTAACTGCGGTAATGGTATGTTTGAAGGTGATAAATATAGTCCTTTCTATATCCATCCTGAAACTAATGTTAATATTGATAATAAGATGAAAAAATTTAATAATACTCTCGCAAATACTCGACTAATGATAAAACCAACTAATTCTGTGTGGGATGGAGGAACTCAAACAATCGCTGGTAAATATGATTGGTGGATGAATTCTCTCATTATTTTTGGTGTGGATGGTTCATTGCATAATAGAGATAATAGTAACTATGAAGAAGTAAACGATGAAGATTTACTATCAGATGAAATTTTGTGTGACGCCAGTCATATTTTGTCATCTGACGATGCTTGGAGATTAGCAAGAGCTTTTCTAAACAGAGAGAAGGCAAAAGCTGATGCTGGTCAGGAAAGTTTATTGGATGTTTACAAATCACTAGGTTATATAGATGCTGAGTTCGTTACAGATGAAAAAGGAGTTGTCACTGGTGATATCCTTTATGTTCGTGAGACTATTCATGCTGTTAAAGATGTAGAAAAAATAGCTAACGGCACTGAAAACACTAACTACGAAGTTACTATGCGTCATTGTCACTATTCTTACCTTGACGATGAAGAATATAATACAAATAAGAACCAGTCTATAGGTTTGATATATTATAATTCAGATATACATCCTTTTATGCAATCTAATTATATAGACAATGACAATTATATATCAGGATATCAAAGCTATCGGCATATACGAAAAGATATGGGGGAAGAACTAGCAGATGGTTCACCAATTGATCCAGCTTATATACCATACTCAGCACTTACTACAAAATATGTACCTAATATGCTAATACCTGGATATGCAGTTAATGCTTCATCATTTGCATGGTCGGAAATACGAGTATTACCAAACCTGTGTGTTCTCGGTGATGCAGCAGGTATTGCAGCTGTAACTTGTCTATTAAGTGGTGATTCAGCATATGGACTAAAGGATATTAATGGAGTACGAGAAGTTCTAAAAAAATATTATGCTATTTTAGATACAGATGAATTAAATTAATAAAAATTCAATCCAACACAAGCACAAAAGCGGTTCAATTGAACCGCTTTTTGTATAATAAAAAATCACAGACAATAAACACTATAATTCTATTTCATATATTTCTCAACATTTATGTAATTAGGTCTTGCTACAAGTTCGCCTGTTTTAAGATCATACACATCTGTACAAACTTTCTCACCACTCCAATACTGATCATTAGGTTCAACACGTTCTGTTGTATAGCAAGCTCTGCCATCATATTCAATTAAATAAATTTTCCACGATGACTCTACAATAATTTTTCCGTCAGGATTATACAAAAAATATCTGTCCCTATATTCCTCACCATCGCCGTAATATGTATACACCGGTGTATATCCGCTAAATTCTTTTTCTTTCCAAAATGTATATAATGAATACGGAGAACATTTTAACATATTATATCCGTGAACAGTATAGCTGCCATTAGGCGAAAAACATTCACTTTCTATATTTTTCGCAAGATACTCATGCACATATTTATCAACCGTATTATATTTGTCCTTGTCCCATTCCAATGTTGTGATATATTGATTTTTCTTTGCGTCAGACACTTGTATTGAATCACCTTTAATCTCACCTATACATAAATCGCCCTCATAAATCATAGTAAAAATTTCTGTATTGCTCTTGTACACCGGTATTCCATCAACATTAAAAACAGCGTAATTATTTCCATTCCAATCAGGCACAGATAATTTAACAGGAGTATATCCTTTCAAAGTGTCAGCTACAATATACGAAATCGGTTCTCGTACCGCCTGTGAATTACCATATTCTTTATATGTATATGGATATTTTGCAAGTAGATTTTCACCCGGCACCCAATATTCAGCTGAATCGGTATCTACTTTTTCAAAATCAATTCTTATTTGTCTGTTATTGCAAGGATATGCACTTGTATCAAGAGAACCTCCTCCGTTCTTCGAATCATAAGAGGATGATGCTATTTCTTCTCCGTCATAGCTATAAACTTTCATACCTTCTACACTAAATGCGCCTTCGCCACCATACTCACTATGTTTTATCACCCTATAATAATCATCGGCAAAATCGACGGTGTCTTTCTTATTCGACTGTAAAAGCACAGCATTCAATTTATAAACAATCTCACCCGTTTCCGCACTGTATATATCAGAACACTTGTTATATCCTGCGGAAACATTGCTTTTATTATTATGAATATAATAATACCATTTCCCGCTTTTTTCAAAGAATATAAATGACCTTTCATTGTCCAAAGTATTATCCTCCGGACCATCATATGTAAATATGGTTTTACCGTCTTTTTTTATCCATTGCTTATTCTTACCGTTAAAAATTGATAAATCACCGTCAATTTTTACTTCGTACACATTGCTTGCATAATCACTCACGTCAAGGTTAAACAGCTTTAGCATTGTTACCGCTGACTGTTCCATTGTGTAATTTGATTTTGGTGAAAAATTGTTATCTCCAACTCCTCGCATTATTCCGAGTGAGTCCATTTTACGCACAGATTCTTTTGCCCAATCCGAAACTGTATCATAATCAGAAAAAACAGTATCAAATAGAGTAATATCCTCTTTTACGTCCATAAATTCCGCTGTATTCGTCAGTATTACTGCCGCCTCCTCACGCGTAATATCGTCATTCGGTGCAAATTTCGTTTCAGAACGTCCGTTTATTATTCCCGAATTTGCAAGAAAAGCCACTTCGTTATCATCTGTATCAGCAAACGAACTCTTAACGTTATTATCACTAATCAGTGATTTTTGTTCAAGCATTTTATATGCCAAATGACAAAAATCAATACGCGATATATTAGCGGTTAAATCTCTGTCCGAAAAGAAGTTCGGCAATAACCCCGCTTCATCTGCACTTATCAAACTTTCCTCTGCCCATTGTGAATGATTTTCACTTACTTCTGCTGACACACCTATTCCCGCCGCCAAAATCATTGACACACATAACACACCTAAAACAAACTTCTTTTTCATTTTCTTCTCCCCCATTTTTCTATTTCATATAGTTCGTTACATCTTTTATATGTTCAGGCACTTCTACAAGTTCACCTGTTTTAAGATCATACACATCAATATAAAATTGATCGTGTCCTCCCGATTCTGTTTCTACCCACTCCTGCTTTGTGATTGTATAACAAGGTTTTCCATCATATGAAATCAGATAAATTTTTCTATCCGATTCTGCTATAACTTCACCATCTGGATTATATAAATAATACTTACACTCATTAGGGCCTAAATACAGATACACCGGTGTATATCCGTTGAATTCTTCACTTTTCCAAAAATCATATTTAGTGTATGGATAAGAGTATAATGTATTATATCCCTTAACCCTATAATTGCCTTTTGGTGAAACACAGTCACTTTCTATATTTTTTTGAAGATATTCATACATATACTTGTATACTGTATCATATTCATTTGTATCCCATTCTATTGAACCAATAAACTCTTTTGTTTTGGGATTATAAATCTGTACAGAATTGTCGTGATTTTCACCAATACATATGCTATCATCATATATCAGTGTAAATAACTCTTTATCACTTTTGTATATTATATCCCCTTTCTCATTAAAAACAGCATAATTATTTCCTTCTGAATCAGGCAATGACAGCTTAACAGGTGTATATCCTTTTACTGCATTTGTCTTACTATACAAAATACGCTCAATATCATTTCCATATCCACCATACTTGTACGGATATTTATCTAATAAAATTTCACCGGGAACAAAATATTTGTCTGACGGTGACTCTGCCTTTTCAAAATCTACTCTTATCTGTCTGTTATTACACGGATATTCATCCTTATCAAGAAAATCGCCACCTAAGTATGAGCTGTAATAAGAAGAAGCAAGCTTTTCGCCTTCATAGCTATAAAGCTCCATATTAGTTATATAAGAAACGGGTTCAGCTCCGGCGTAACCGTATGTTGTTACCATATAATAATCATCTGCAAAGTCAATATGGTCGGTTCTTCCTTGTTTGTTATTTAGTGTATCAACCATCAGTTTATAGTCTTTATTTCCTGTTTCGGCATTGTATATACCTGTGCATTTATTATTTTTGCTGTAATTTTCACTTTTGTTGTTATGAATATAAAAATACCATTTCCCGCTTTTTTCAAAGAACACAAACGACCTCTCATCATCAGCA
>NZ_JAJEQM010000024.1 GCF_020687385.1 Hominilimicola fabiformis | reverse complement strand
TCTCAACCCGAACACTTTTCTTCCCGTGTTCTTTAGCCCTCTCAACTGACGACTTGATTATTATACACTCTATTACCTCTTTTGTCAACACTTTTTTTCATTTTTTTTGAAGTTTTTTTCATTATACTATATATTGTGGATTATTTCTTATTATATACACTATTTGCGTCGATTACAATAAAAAAAGAACTGTAACAAATCGTTACAGTTCTCAAAAAATTATTTTCTTCCGTAATTATTAATAATCAACTCAACAAAATCCTTATTGCTGCTTGTGCTTCTCATATACTGCAAAAAGCTGACAATAGTTTCGGTATTTGAATTTCTGCCAAGCTCACGTCTTATAATCCAGCAAGCCTCTTTTTCACGGTCATTAAGCAAATCTTCTTCACGTCTTGTACCCGACTTCAAAATATCAATAGCAGGGAAAATTCGTTTTTCCTGAAGATTTCTGTCGAGTTTCAATTCCATATTACCCGTACCCTTAAATTCTTCAAAAATAACATCATCCATTCTGCTGCCCGTTTCAACAAGTGCCGTTGCCAAAATTGTAAGACTTCCGCCCTCTTCTATATTACGAGCCGCACCGAAAAACTTTTTCGGCTTATACAATGCGTCAGGATCAAGACCGCCGGACAAAGTTCTTCCTGTCGGCTGAACTGTCAAGTTATATGCTCTTGCAAGTCTTGTGATTGAATCAAGCAAAATTACCACATCTTTTTTCTGCTCCACAAGTCTTGACGCTCTTTCAAGCACCATTTCCGCAACCTTACAATGATTTTCGGGCATTTGGTCAAATGTAGAATATATAACTTCACCGTCTATTGAACGTTTTATATCAGTAACTTCTTCCGGTCTTTCATCTATTAAAAGCACTATCAATTTAATATCAGGATAATTTTCGGATATAGATTGAGCAATTTGTTTTAATATAGTAGTTTTACCTGCCTTTGGCGGTGCAACTATCATACCTCTCTGACCTTTTCCGATTGGTGCGATTAAATCTATAAGTCTTGACGCAGTTCTTGTTCTGTCACCTGTATCAAGACTTATTTTTTCTTTCGGATATATCGGTGTAAGACGTTCAAACGGTCTGCGTTTTAAAGCAATTTCAAGTGGATCGCCGTTTATAGTCTTTACAAACAGTAACGGAGAAAACTTATCTTCATCTTGTGACGGTCGGCAATCACCGACAATTTCGTCACCGGTCTTTAAATTAAATCTTCTTATTTGTGTAGGTGACACATATATATCGTTTTTGCCTGACATATAGTTCTCCATACGAAGAAAACCAAAACCGTCTGTCATTACGTCAAGCACACCCTTTACTTCAACTGCGTCTGCCGGACGTTCACGTTTTTTCGGTTGCACTTTCTGTTTTTCCTCATTTGCAATCTGTTCACGTTTTTCGCGAATCAATGCAATTATTTCATCTTTTTTTAAAGCTGAAATTTTTTCTATTCCAAGACCTTGCGCTATTTGTTTCAGTTCATCTTTAGTCTTACGTTCAAGTTTAACTCCGTCTTGCATATACTTGCTCTCTTTCTATTATATATTACCTACATTATATTTTAAATGATTTGATTTGTCAACCTTACAAAAAAACGCATTCCATATAAGAAATGCGTTTTTTGTATAATCATTTGTTCTTTAGTCGTCTAACATAACTGCACCTTGAATTGCAGAAGAAACCATCTTTGAGTATCTTCTTAGATAACCTGTCTTAACCTTTGGTTCAAGCGGAGTCCAATTTTCTTTACGCTTAGCCAATTCTTCTTCGCTGACCTTAAAGTTAATCTGGCATTTATCTATATCAATAGAAATAATATCGCCGTCTTGTACAAATGCGATAGGGCCGCCTTCAACAGCCTCCGGTGAAACGTGACCGATAGCCGCACCTCTTGTAGCGCCTGAGAAACGTCCGTCTGTAATAAGAGCAACGTCCTTATCAAGTCCCATACCACAGATTGCAGATGTAGGAGAAAGCATTTCTCTCATACCCGGTCCGCCCTTTGGACCTTCGTAACGGATAACAACAACGTCACCCTTTACAATCTTACCTGTATAAATAGCCTCAATAGCCTCTTCCTCACTGTTATAAACCTTTGCAGGGCCTTCGTGCTGCAACATTTCTTTTGCAACGGCACTTCTCTTAACAACAGAGCCGTCAGGAGCAAGATTACCCTTTAATACGGCAATACCGCCTGTTTGGCTGTACGGATTATCTATCGGACGGATTACGTTATAATCAAGTACAGTGCAGTCCTTAATATTTTCGCCCAAAGTCTTACCTGTTGCGGTAATTGTATCAAGCTTTAACAAATTCTTCTTTGAAAGCTCGTTCATAAGTGCCTGAACACCGCCTGCCGCATACAAATCCTGAACGTGATGTTCGCCTGCAGGAGCAAGGTGACATAGGTTCGGTGTTTCTTTACTGATTTCATTTGCGTAATCAAGTGTTATAGGTGCTTTTGCCTCATGT
Organism: Hominilimicola fabiformis; assembly: GCF_020687385.1. NCBI lineage: Bacteria > Bacillati > Bacillota > Clostridia > Eubacteriales > Oscillospiraceae > Hominilimicola > Hominilimicola fabiformis. The sequence goes on along the minus strand of NZ_JAJEQM010000024.1, from coordinate 26,813 downwards.
GCTATTGCAGGAAGGTGCAGCATTGAGTTTGTACTGCAGCCAAGTGCCATATCAACACGAAGTGCATTATAAATTGAATCCGGAGTGATAATATCTCTCGGCTTAATGTTCTTTTCAAGAAGTTCCATAATCTTCATACCTGCATGCTTTGCAAGACGTATTCTTTCAGAATAAACAGCAGGAATTGTGCCGTTACCCGGTAAAGCCATACCAAGGACCTCACACAGACAGTTCATTGAGTTTGCAGTAAACATACCCGAACATGAACCGCATGACGGACAAGCCGCATTTTCAAGTCTTAGAAGTTCGTCCTCATCGATATTACCCGCTTTAAATGCACCGACTGCCTCAAATGCAGTATTAAGGTCACGATACTTGTCTTTATAATTAATTGAAAGCATCGGTCCACCGCTTACTATGATAGCAGGAATATTTAATCTTGCCGCCGCAATAAGCATACCCGGAACGATTTTATCACAGTTTGGAATAAGTACAAGAGCGTCAAGACCGTGTGCAATAGTCATTGATTCGATTGAATCTGCAATAAGCTCACGGCTTGCAAGAGAATATTTCATTCCCTTATGTCCCATTGCGATACCGTCGCAAACACCGATAGCAGGGAATTCCAACGGTGTACCGCCGGCAATTCTTACGCCTGTCTTTACCGCCTCTGAGATTTTATCAAGGTGAATGTGTCCGGGAATGATTTCATTCTTAGCACTTACAACACCTATAAGCGGTCTTTCGATTTCTTCATCTGTAAATCCGGACGCTTTAAAAAGCGAACGATGAGGTGTTTTCTCTAATCCTTTTTTTACTATATCACTGTACATTTCTTTTTCCTCCTTAGATTTTCATAAATAGTTGAAGTAATATATTATAATTATATAAATATTTTACTGCATATGTTTTGTCAATCATTTCATACAGATTGCTCTCTGCCGGTGCAAACATTGATACAAGTGCAAGCAACAAAAATATAATAAAAATTATATTTATCGTTGCAAAAATTCCACCCATAAATTTATTTACACCTTTTATAATCGGCGCTTCCGTAATACCGTTTATTATCATATACACCGCCATAAGTATAAGACGTATTATGATAAACAGTGCCACGCAGGCGATAACCGTCAAGCAAAGATTTGTAAGCCACATTACGGTTTTTTCGTTTATCGAATTAACCGCATTGTTGGTGCTGTCAATTTGATTTGTCATATCACTTTGAATAAACTCCGGCAAATTCAGTGTTTCGGCAATATCAACACCTCCGCCCTGCGGAATATTGACATTTTCCGCAATCTTTGTGCTTATGTTATTTGCCAAAGCCGAACCTGCAAGAAAGTTTACCGTAGGCGTTTTAAGTGCAAGAACAAGCACTATTGTTACAACCAATGCGACTATTTTCCAAACCGATTTTACAAATCCCTTTTTATAACCGATAACAAACGATATGACAAGCACTGCCAATAAAATAATATCAAGAGTTATATTCATGCCATACCCCCTTTATACGGTTACAACTTCAAGGCTGTTTGAATAAATCACCACAAAGGTTGTATCCGATACTATAATCAGATTTTTTATATCCATTGCGGCAGTATATTTTGACATTACTTTTGAATTTGTTTTTCCAAAGTAAATATCTCTGCCTATGTTATAAAGTATATATTTTTTATTTATGTCTATAAAGTCAGTAACGCCTATAAGGGTTGTACTGTTCTTTAAAAAACCGTTTTTGCTGTACAAATTCAGCATAGGTATATTACCGTCGTCAAATGCCAACAGTTTATTGCCGTTTGAGTCTATTGCCGAATGTGTAAGCTGTACATTTGAAAAATCGTTGTCATAAACAATCTTTCCGCTTGATGAAATTCCCGTAACCCTGTTGTCGCCAAACGCATTAACCTTATCACCCACGAACTGAAGTTCATATACAACGGTATCGGGCATTTCGATTTTTGCATAGCTTTCTGTTTCATTTACGTTAAAAAGCTGTACTGTTGTTTTTGCGGTTACATCGGAATTTAAAAGTGCCACTGCGACACTTCTCGACGCCGCCGAAATATCGGCACATATAACCGCGTCACTTCCCGACGCCCACGAGAATATTTGTTCGCCTGATTTATTATATACAGATATACCGCCTCTGTATGACGATTTATCCGTAACAACCACTACATCACCGTTTGAAGAAAGTTCTGCCGACATAACAGTATCGGGATCGTCTACGTCATATTGAAGTTTATTGTCAATGTACAAACAAATTTTATTTCTGCCTTTTTCGGCAATTAAAATATAATTTCCGTCTACCTTTAATATCGGATCAACTATCGCCGTATCTATTTCCCACACGACAGTTCCCGTTCCATCAATATACGACATATGATTCATTTTCGCACATACAACACCGTTTTTGTACGGTACAAATTCAGTTTCATTCGCACCCTCAAAAGAAACAATTTCATTTGACTTTATTTCTGTATTGTATTGTTCATCAGGTTTTTGTGTTGGGTCGGGTAATTGATTTTTGTCTGTTTTACTCGTTTTAAATACTTTAGATATATTGTTTGAAAAATTATTTTTGTAATTTCCGATTATTCCTGTATCTATCATTATAAAAGCGATTACAACAATTATACCTATTATCACACCTATGATTATACCTTTGTGGTCTCCGATTTTTAAATCGTCAAAAAATCCGACATCCGTTTCATAATCGGGATAATCTGTATCATCATCGTAATTTACATTATTGCTTAAAGTTTTTTCTTCTTCGGAATTATTTTCTTCATCTGCTTCTTCTAAAGCAAGCTCGTCTTCCGGTTCTTCATCTGCTTCTTCCGAAACAGGTTCTTCTTCGGTTTTTTTGTTTTCCTCACTTACTTCTTCCGAAACAGGTTCTTCCTTATCCGATACAGTTTCATCGTCTGTTTCCGTTATTTCATCATCCAATTCATCATCTGTTTCGGGTTCATCATCAAATGTATTACGTTTTTCGTCCTCCGCATAATGTATGAGGTCACTTATTGAACTTTCATTTATTTCGTCATCGTTTTTCATCAGTAATACACCTCCTTCAGACAAAGGCCTTGCGGCGGAGCGGTTATACCTGCTCTTTCTCTGTCTTTTGAATTTATTATGTCTGTCATATCGTTCGGATTAATCTTTCCGCCGCCGACAAAAACAAGCGTTCCCGCAATAATTCTTACCATATTGTAAAGAAATCCGTTTCCGACAACATCAATCGTTATTATATCCCCGTTTTTATCAACATCAAGCAAATAAATTTCTCTTACAGTTGTTTTAACCGAAAATCCGCTTGATGCAAAACCTATAAAATCATGTTCACCGATAAATGCCTTTGCGGCAATCCGCATTTTTTCTATATCCAAAGGATATTTATAATGCCACGAATATCTGTTCATAACCGCATCGGGAAATTCACGGTTTAAAATTTTATAAACATATCTCTTTTTCACCGCACTACTGTTTGAATGAAAATTTTCGTCAGTATCTTCCGCCTCAAAACAAACAATGTCATTCGGTAAATATGTGTTTAACGCATACGGCAGTTTTTCAGACGGTATTCTTGAATTTGTGAAAAAGTTGCATACATAGTTTTCGGCGTGAACACCTGTATCTGTTCGTCCGCAGCCTGTCAAATGTACATCTTCATTCACAATTTTCTGAACGGCTTTTTTTACAATTTCCTGTACTGTTATGTCATTTTTCTGTATTTGCCAGCCGTGATAATCAGTACCGTCATATTGAATTTTCAGTTTAATATTTCTCATTATACCATTTCCATTACTAAATTTCAATTAAAAATTCTACCGCCATAATAAGAGCAGCCGCCAAAACAAATACGATACTTGCTCCCAAATCGACTTTAGTCATATGCGTTTCTTTCATTTTTGTACGGTTATTGCCGCCGTTGTAGCACCTTGCCTCCATAGCCGTTGCAAGCTCGTCGGCACGTCTGAACGCATTTACAAAAAGCGGTACCAAAAGTGGTATCATAGCCTTTGCACGTCTTATTATATTCCCTGTTTCAAAGTCCGCACCTCTTGCCATTTGTGCTTTCATAATCTTGTCCGTTTCTTCGGCAAGCGTCGGAATAAATCTTATTGCAATAGTCATCATCATTGCAATTTCGTGTGACGGAACTTTTATTTTATTGAAAGGTTTTAACAGTTTTTCTATTCCATCCGTAAGCTGTAAAGGTGACGTTGTAAGCGTAAGAAGTGACGTTCCCATTACAAGATACAAAAGCCTTATAACCATAAGTGAACCGGATTCGATACCCTCTTTTGTAATCTTTAAAGTAAACTTAAATATCTTCAGTGCCCATACCGTATCACCCGGCGTCATAAACACATTAAGTACCGCCGTAAAAATAAATATCCAAAGCATTGGCTTTAAGCCTTTTAATATCATTTTAAAAGGTACACCGCTTATAAGAATTAATGTTATTGTATAAATCGTAAATACGACATATGAAATCGGATTTTTTAAAATGAACAACAATACTATGTAAAGTATCGTCATTATTATTTTTACGGGCGGATTCATTTTATGGAGCGGTGAATTACCCGGAACGTACTGTCCTATTATTATATCTTTAAACATTGCCGCCACCTCCGATTAATTTTTTAATTGCGTCCGCGGCATATTTTACCGTATAAATATGCTCGGGCAAATCATAACCGGCAAGTCGCAGTTTATCGGTAAGCAATGTTACTTGCGGTACATTAAGACCGATTTTCTGCAAATGCTCCGCTTGTGCGAACACCTCCGCAACCGTTCCCTGCATTTCAACGTGTCCGTCATTCATAACGATTACACGTTCGGCGGTTTTTGCAACGTCCTCCATTGAATGTGAAACGAATATAATTATCATTTCTTTGTTTTCTTCGTGAAGTTTTTTTATCGTTGCAAGTATTTCATCTCTGCCTTTCGGATCAAGTCCCGCGGTCGGCTCGTCCAGTATAAGCACTTTCGGATTCATTGCAAGCACACCGGCTATTGCAACCCTTCTTTTTTGACCGCCCGACAAGTCGAACGGCGAACGCGTTAAATGCTTTTCTTTAAGTCCGACAAGTGCGGCACTTTCTCTTACTCTTTTATCAATTTTTTCATCACTGAATCCCATATTTTTAGGACCGAATGCAATATCTTTATATACAGTTTCTTCAAAAAGCTGATGTTCGGGATATTGAAACACAAGTCCGACTGTTTTTCTGACAAGTCTTAAATCGGCTTTCGGAGCGGTAACGTCAATACCGTTAATAATAATTTTGCCCGAAGTCGGTTTTACAAGTGCGTTGAAGTGCTGAATAAGCGTTGATTTTCCGCTGCCTGTATGACCGATAAGTGCAACAAGCGAACCGTCCTCAATTTCAATATTCACATCATAAAGTGCTTGACGTTCAAAAGGCATTCCCTGCTGATATATATAATTAACGTTTTCTGCTTTTATCATCTTTTTGTTTCTCCCAAAATTCTTATAATTTCATCAAAACACTCATCAACAGTCAGCACATCATCTGAAATTTCTATCCCCATTTTACGAAGTTCATACGCAAGTTCCGTAACCTGCGGAACATCAAGACCGAGTGACTTTAATTTTTCAACATTTTTAAATACTTCTTTCGGCGTACCGTCAAGCACAATTTCACCATCGTCAATAACAACGGTTCTGTCCGCCTGTGCCGCTTCGTCCATATAATGAGTTATAAGCACAACTGTGATGTCTTTTTCTTCGTTAAGCATTTTTATCGTCTTTATAACTTCACTTCTGCCTTTTGGGTCAAGCATTGCTGTCGGCTCGTCAAGTATAAGTATTTCGGGATTCATTGCAAGCACCGACGCAATCGCCACTCTCTGCTTTTGACCGCCCGAAAGCTTTGACGGTGAACTCTGGGCATACTTTGTCATATTGACTATTTCAAGACACTCGTCAACACGTCTGCGTATCTCTTTAGGCTCAACACCGAGATTTTCGGGTGCAAACGCCACCTCATCTTCAACCAGTGCCGCAACCATTTGGTTATCGGGATTTTGGAAAACCATACCTGCCGACTGACGTATATTAAATATATTATTTTCGTCAGCCGTATCCATACCCTTTACATATACCTTACCGCCTGACGGCAAAAGTATAGCATTAAAATGTTTTGCAAGAGTTGATTTTCCGCTGCCGTTGTGACCGAGTATGGCGGTAAAAGAACCTTTTTCTATTTCAATGTTAATATCCTTTAAAACTTTTTCCTCTTTTATCTCTCCGCTTTCCATATCTTCTTCACGGTAAATAAAAGAAAGATTTTTTGTTTCTATCATTTAATTTGTTCCTTTAAATTTATTTTGTACTGTAAGCAAAAAGTAGTGTTGTGGGCAAACTATAATAAAATTGTTCACAGTGCTGCTTTGAAACTTGCGGTGCCGTACGAGGTGTACTGCCCCAAGTGAAAAGTAGTGCTGTGGGCAATTTTATTCTTGCCAGCGTCCGCTGATACCGCATGGGAGGACTAGATTATTTGATTTCATTGTAAGTCCGATTTCATCGGCAGTGATTTTACCGCCGTATTTTCTGCCTACGGTCATAGAGAGTACATTTATAAGCACTTGTGCGCTAAGACCTGTCGTATATGAATTTATAAGGAAAAATAATGGTTTATCCGAAAGAATTTTCATACATTCTTCAATTAACGGATAAAGTTCATTTTCAATCTTCCAAACCTCACCCGACGGACCTCTGCCGTATGACGGCGGATCCATAATTATTGCGTCATACTGACGACCACGTCTGTTTTCACGCTGCACGAATTTAACAACGTCATCGACAATATATCTTACCGGTCTGTCGCCAAGTCCCGACGACACAACATTTTCTTTCGCCCAAGTTACCATACCCTTTGACGCATCAACGTGTACAACTTCCGCACCTGCTTCAAGTGCCGCAACTGTTGCACCGCCTGTATATGCAAAAAGGTTAAGTACTCTTATAGGTCTGTCCGCCTTTTTTATAAGCTCTGAAAACCAATCCCAATTTACAGCTTGTTCGGGAAAAAGTCCTGTATGCTTAAATCCCATAGGCTTTATATTAAAAGTCAAATTGCGATAATTAACAGTCCAACGCTCGGGAAGTTTCTTATTCAAGTACTCCCACTTTCCGCCGCCCGATTTTGAACGGTGATACCAAGCGTCAGCCTTATTCCAAAGTTTTTTATCCGATTTCAAACTCCAGACTGCCTGTGGGTCGGGACGTCTTAAAAGATAATCTCCCCAATATTCAAGTTTTTCTCCGTCAGCACTGTCTATAAGTCTGTACTGCTCCCATTTATCTGCACTCCACATACTAATCTCCTATTTCAAATTATAAGTATTCAATTTAATATTTTATCATTTCAACATATATATCGTCAATAGCCGACAGGTAAAAATATAAAATTTTAATATATATATTCACAATTTGCGAATTTTGTGATAAAATATAGTTTGAATTATGGTAGAACGGAGTGAAAATAAATGAAAGTAGCAATAATTGGTTTGGGTTTAATCGGCGGTTCAATCGCACGCAGACTTCGCGGTTTTCACAACTGCACAATTTCCGCATACAACCGAACATCCGAAACTGTCTTACTTGCAAAGCAGGACGGTGCAATAGACGAAGGAAGTTCGGACGTAGGCGAAGTAATGGATAATGCTGATTTAATCATACTTTGTCTTTATCCGCAGCTTAATGTCGATATGGTTAAAAACAACTTGTCACACATCAAACCGGGTGCGGTTATAACAGACGTTTCCGGTGTTAAGGGTTTTATGATTGATGAAATGTCTAAAATACTTCCCGACAATGTGGACTTTATCGGCGCACATCCTATGGCAGGACGTGAAGTCGGCGGTTATCAAAGTTCGACCGACACACTTTTCAACAAAGCGTCATTTCTGATTACGCCGACAAAGAAAAACAAACCCGAAAATATTGCTCTTATTCGTGAGCTTGCCGAATATATCGGCTGTAAGCACGTTGTCACAACAACACCGGAAGAACATGACGCGGTAATCGCATACACAAGTCAGCTTATGCACGTTGTAGCCGTTGCTCTTTGCGACAATCCTATGATTGAACGTTCAACGTTTTTCAGTGCGGGAAGTTTGCGTGACTGTACAAGAGTCGCGATTATAAACGCTCAAATGTGGAGCGAACTTTTCGTTGAAAACAAGGAACAGCTTGTAAACAGAATACACGAAATGCAGGCAAGTCTCGGAAAGATTGCCGAAGCGGTCGAAAACAGTGACAGAGAAAAGCTTGAAGAAATTATGACTCACGCAACCTCTCAAAAAATGAAATGGTTAATGGAATAAAAGGAGTTTATTATGCCGAGAAACAAAGAAGAAACAGAGGGTTTATCACTTTTAGGTAACAAAAAAACAGTCTACAAGGACACATACGCACCGGAGGTACTTGAAACATTCGTAAACAAGCACCAAGGCAACGATTATATGGTAACGTTTGACTGTCCCGAATTTACGTCGCTTTGTCCAATCACAGGTCAGCCGGATTTTGCAAAAATCACTATCAACTATATTCCAAACGTGAAAATGGTTGAATCAAAATCATTAAAGCTGTATCTTTTCAGTTTCAGAAATCAAGGTGATTTTCACGAGGACTGTATCAATATTATAATGAAAGACCTTGTTAAACTTATGGAGCCGAAATATCTTGAAGTTAAAGGTATTTTCACACCGCGCGGCGGCATATCTATTTATCCGTTTGCAAACTACGGTCAACCGGGTACTAAATATGAAAAAATCGCTGAAAACAGATTGTTTGACAGCTTAAAATAAATGGAGGATTAAAATGAAAAACAGAAAAGCACTTGTTGTTTTATCGGGCGGTCAGGACAGTACAACTTGTCTGTTCTGGGCAATAGACAAATTTGGTAAAGAAAATGTATCTGCAATAGGTTTTGACTACGGTCAGCGTCACAAGCTTGAGCTTGAATGTGCAGACAAGATTTGTAAAAAAGTCGGTATTCCTTATGAAATCGTTCCGACGCCTATTATAAATCAGCTTTCCGCAAATTCACTTACGCGTGAAGATATTCCCGTTGAGGAAACAAAGCCGGAGGGTGCACCGCCGAATACATTTGTTGAGGGCAGAAACTTATTGTTTTTAAGCTATGCCGCTATATATGCAAAAACTCACGGCATAACAGACCTTGTAACAGGCGTATGCGAAACAGATTTTTCTGGTTATCCGGATTGTCGTGATATTTTCGTTAAATCTCTTAATGTTACAATCAATCTTGCTATGGATTACAATTTTGTTATCCACACACCGCTTATGTGGCTGAATAAGGCTGAAACTTGGAAAATGGCTGACGATTTGGGTGTACTTGACACTATTTACAACGAAACACTTACTTGTTATAACGGCGTACTCGGCGAAGGCTGCGGACACTGTCCGTCATGCACGCTCAGAAGACGCGGTTACGAACAATATATGGAGATGAAAAAATGTACGAAGTAAAGAAAAGATTTGAAATAAGTGCGGCACACAAGTTAGACCTTGACTACGACTCAAAATGCACGAATTTTCATGGTCACAACTGGATAATTGACGTATATCTTCAAAGTGAAACTCTTGACAAAAACGGTATGGTTCTTGATTTTACACACATCAAACGCAAAATTCAAGACAAGTTTGACCACAAGGTTATTAATGAAGTTGTACCGTTCAATCCTACTGCCGAAAACTTGGCGAAATACATTTGCGATGAGCTTGCACCATTCTGTTATCGTGTTGACGTACAGGAAAGTCAGGACAACATTGCAAGCTACATCAAAGATGATGTTAAAATAAAACTATTATAAGGAAAATCAAAATGAAAGTAATCGAAATTTTTGACAGTATTGACGGCGAGGGCATACGAACAGGACAATGTGCAACATTTATACGCCTTGCAGGCTGTAACCTACGCTGTTCGTACTGCGATACGGTTTATTCACTGTTCGGTGAAGAAACGCCTTGTGAATATACTGAAATGACTGTTGATGAAATTATTTCAAAGGTGAATATGACTTACAAGCGTGTTACGCTTACAGGCGGTGAGCCTCTTGTTCATACCGACAGTGCGGAGCTTGTTTCAAAACTGACCGAAATCGGCTGTGATGTTAATATTGAAACGAACGGCGCAGTTGATATAGTTGATTTTCTCGGCAAAGTGCCGAAGTCGGATAATTTGTTTTTTACTATCGACTACAAACTTCCGTCAAGCGGTATGACCGACAAAATGATTTGGAATAATTTTATTAATCTACGGCCTTGCGATGTTATCAAATTCGTTATAGGCTCTGACGAAGATATGAACTTGACTATTGATATAGTCAAGAAGTTAAAACAAGTTTATACCGAAATGCCGCATATTTATCTCGGTGCGGTTTACGGAATGTATGACGCACAAAAACTTGTCAATATAATGCTTAAAGAGCCTGTGCTTTGTGACGCAACATTTCAAATTCAACTTCACAAGGTTATCTGGGATCCGGAAGAAAGAGGTGTTTAAATGAAAAAAGAATTTAATCACGAAAAGATAAAAGAGGCTATACGCACAATTCTTACAGAACTTGGCGACGACCCCGACCGTGAGGGATTAAAGGATACTCCCGACCGCGTTGCGCATATGTATGACGAAATTTTTGAGGGTATGCGATACACCAATGACGAAATTGCTGAAATGTTTAACAAGTGCTTTGAGGTTGACTCAAACGACCTTGTAATCGTTAAAGATATTGAAGTTTTCAGTCACTGTGAACATCACCTTGCACTTATGTACAATATGCATTGCCACGTCGGATATATTCCGAACGGCAAGGTTATCGGTCTTTCAAAGATTGCCCGCATATGCGATATGGTTTCAAAAAGACTTCAGCTTCAAGAACGTATCTGCTCGGATATTGCCGAAGTTATTCAAAAGGTTTGCGATACTGAGGACGTAATCGTTGTTGTTGAGGGTGAGCATAGCTGTATGACAGCTCGCGGTATCAAGGCTCGCGGTGCTAAAACACGCACAAGTGCTATACGCGGTCTTTTTGACACCGACCACGAATTGCGTAATGAATTTTATCAATTAATAAAAGACTAAAAATTAAAATACCGCTAATATCTAAAGATTAGCGGTATTTTTTATAATCTTCTTCATTTTCTTTAGTTCCTGTTTATCTGCCAAATTTACAACAGAAGTAAAAAGTTTTACGGGTGAATTATCAAAATATTTTTTCATCAATTCTTCCAATTCATCGTTTTTTACTTCATCTTTCGTTATAACAGGGGTACAAAGAAATTTATCCTCTCCACGCGATATATAACCCTTTTTTATGCACTTATTTATCACCGTATATGTAGTGTTTCTGTTCCAGCCAATATCAATATTAAGTATTTTTGCAATTTCACCTGCGGTTATACTGCCCTCACGCCACAAAACATCCATAACCTTACGTTCAGATTCAAACAAATTCATAATTTTTCTCCCTATCTTTTCAATCTCAAATATTTAGGAAAATGATTTTTCAGTATTCCGTTTGACGCTTTTCCCCAACCTATCGGATAACCGTTTACAGTTACGGCACACCAACCTTTTTTATCACATTCGACTGTATTACCCATAAGATACTTTTTAAGTTCTTCACTGTCACATTCAAAATCAACGGTATTCTTAAAATCTTCTTTTTTAAGTGCCAAACACAACGCATATGACGGCTCAAATCTGTTTTTACGATATATTCCGAGATTAAGACCGTTTCTGACAACCTTAATTTTATCAACGTCAATACATTTCGGTTTCAAGTAAAGCTGTTCTCCAAACAGACAAAATTCACCGTCAAGTTCTGTATTCAAAAACTCTTTTTCAAATTGTCTGTACACCTTTTCGGCATCCGTCATACTTGTTTTTTTAGGCTTACTTACTTCACTTTCATAATTGTCCAAACTGTGAAACAGTGCCACAAAATGTCCCTCACCGTTATTTTTATGAGGAAAAATTCTTCGCGTTTTGCTCATATCATAGTCGGAATTTGACCACTCCCCTCTGCCTTTAGACAGCATATCAAGATTATTCGGTTCTACAAGTTCCACATTATAATTTTCAAGCATATACGCACACACCTGCTCATTTTCCTCCGGTGCAAATGTGCACGTTGAATACACAATATATCCGCCGCCTTTAAGCATTTTCATTGCACAATCAAGTATATGTTTCTGTCTTACGCCGCACGAAACCGTATGTTCAACACTCCATTCGTCCACTGCCTGCGGCTCTTTTCTGAACATTCCCTCACCGCTGCACGGTGCGTCAACTATAATCTTGTCAAAAAAATGCACATATTTTTCAGCCAGCTTTTGAGGTGTTTCATTTGTGACTACTGCATTAGTCAAACCAAATCTGTCTATATTGTCAGACAATATATTTGCACGATTTTTTACAATTTCATTTGCTACAAGCAATCCGTTTTTGCTGATAAAAGCACCTGCCTGAGTAGCCTTACCGCCGGGTGCGGCACACAAATCAAGTACATAATCGTCACTTTCAATATTCAAAGCCGATACGGTTGACATTGCGGACGGCTCCTGAAAATAAAAAAGTCCCGCAAGGTGATAAGGGTGATTACCTGAAATTTTAGACTTATCCGCATAAAATCCGTCGCTGCACCAAGATACATTCTGAAGTTCACCAAATTCTTTGATTACTGCGTCTTTTGCACCGACTTTTGATGTATTTATGCGTATTCCCGTAAATATTGGAGTTTCGTCCATTGATTTTATAAAATCATCATACTCATCTCCGAGCATTTTTTTCATTCTGTCCTCAAATTTTTCAGGCAATCTCATACTTATCCCCTTTTTCTTTTTTACTATAACAATAGTATAAATTAAATTTTAATTTGTGTCAATATAAAAGACAAAAAAGTGGCGGTCAATGATCGCCGCTACGAAGTTTTGCAGAAAATTCAAGCATAAAAAAACAACTGCCATAAAGGCAGTTGTTTAAAAAAGTTCAAATTGTGATTAGCAATTTTCTGAGAAATACTTAATTGTTCTAACCATCTGTGATGTGTATGAGTTTTCGTTATCATACCATGAAACAACTTGTACTTCGTAAAGACCGTCACCGATTTCAGCAACCATTGTTTGTGTTGAATCGAATAGTGAACCGTATCTCATACCAACGATATCTGATGAAACGATTTCATCTGTGTTGTAACCGAATGATTCGTTTGAAGCAGCCTTCATAGCAGCGTTGATACCGTCAACTGTAACGTCACCCTTAACAACAGCTGTAAGGATTGTTGTTGAACCTGTTGGAGTTGGAACTCTCTGAGCTGAGCCGATAAGCTTACCGTTTAGTTCAGGAATAACAAGACCGATAGCCTTTGCAGCACCTGTTGAGTTAGGAACGATGTTTACAGCAGCAGCTCTTGATCTTCTTAGGTCACCCTTTCTTTGAGGACCGTCAAGAGTCATTTGGTCACCTGTGTAAGCGTGAATTGTGCACATGATACCTGACTGAATTGGAGCGTACTTGTTAAGTGCGTCTGCCATAGGAGCCAAGCAGTTTGTTGTACAAGAAGCAGCTGAAATGATGTTGTCGCCCTTCTTTAGTGTTTCGTGGTTTACGTTGTAAACGATTGTTGGTAGGTCGTTGCCTGCAGGAGCTGAAATAACAACTTTCTTAGCACCGGCATTGATATGAGCCTGAGCCTTTTCCTTTGATGTATAGAAACCTGAGCATTCAAGAACTACGTCTACGTCAAGGTCGCCCCATGGACAATTATTTGCATCAGGGAAAGCGTAGATTTTGATTTCCTTACCATCAACTGTGATTGAATCTTCACCTGCTGAAACTGTATCAGCCTTTTCATACTTACCTTGTGATGAATCATACTTTAGTAGATGAGCAAGCATCTTTGGGCTTGTAAGGTCGTTGATAGCAACAACTTCATAACCCTCTGCGCCGAACATCTGTCTGAATGCAAGACGTCCAATACGTCCGAATCCGTTAATCGCAACTTTAACTGCCATTTTAAATTCCTCCTAAAAAATATATATATTTTTTTATCTTTGAGTGAGCATAGTATATGCCCATTTATATATATTTTACATCAAATTTATAAAATATACAAGCCTATATGTTAAATTTATATCATTTTAATGATTAATTCTTCCTTTTGCACAAAAAGCAGCCTATTTATATCAGTTTTATATATAATTTTTTTAAACAAAATGAACTGCTGTGAAAATTCACAGCAGTTCATAATTATTTTATTCTATTTCTTCGTTGTCAACTTCTTCGCCGTCGATAGTAATATTAATATCTTTATACATACTCATACCTGTACCGGCAGGAATAAGTTTACCGATGATAACATTTTCCTTTAGACCAAGAAGTGGGTCAACCTTACCCTTAATAGCTGCATCTGTAAGAACCTTTGTTGTTTCCTGGAATGATGCGGCTGAAAGGAATGATTCGGTTGCAAGAGAAGCCTTAGTGATACCAAGAAGTACAGGAGATGCAGTTGCAAATTCAGTACCGCCCTTTTCCTTAACTCTCTCGTTTGCCTCTTCAAGTTCAAACCTATCAACAAGTGAACCGATAAGAAGATCAGTTTCGCCTGCCTCTTCAACTCTAACCTTACGCAACATTTGACGTGTGATAACTTCGACGTGCTTATCGTTGATGTCAACACCCTGCATACGGTATGTTCTCTGAACTTCACGTGCGATATAAACCTGAACGGCATGAGGACCTCTGATATGAAGAATATCATTAGGGTTTACAGAACCCATTGTAAGTTCGTCACCCGCCTCAATAACGTCACCGTCATGAACTTTAATACTTGAACCGTATGGAATTGTGTAAGTCTTAGCTTCACCTGTCTGGTCATTGGCAACTGTAACTTCTCTCTTACGCTTTGATTCTGTTACAGTAATTGTACCGCCGATTTCTGAGATTATAGCAAGACCCTTTGGACGTCTTGCCTCGAAAAGTTCCTCGACACGAGGAAGACCCTGTGTAATATCGCTGCCTGACGCAACACCGCCGGCGTGGAAAGTACGCATTGTAAGCTGTGTACCCGGTTCACCGATTGACTGTGCGGCAATAATACCAACTGCCTCACCGACATTAACAAGTTCACCTGTAGCAAGGTTTGTACCGTAACATTTAGCACAAACACCAATTTTTGACTTACAAGTAAGTACGCTTCTGATATATACTTTTTCGATACCGGCATTAACAATATTATTAGCCTGTACGTCTGTTATAAGTTCACCGTTCTTTGCAAGAACTTCGCCTGTTTCAGGGTGAATAACATCCTGCATAGCTGTACGGCCGACGATACGGTCATATAGCGGTTCGATACTTTCTTTACCGTCAGTGATTTCAGTTACCCATTCGCCTTCATCAGTACCGCAGTCGATTTCACGAACGATAACATCCTGTGATACGTCAACAAGACGACGAGTAAGGTAACCTGAGTCGGCTGTTCTAAGAGCTGTATCTGTAAGACCTTTACGCGCACCGTGTGATGAAATGAAGTATTCAAGTACGTTAAGACCTTCTCGGAAGTTAGCACGGATAGGAATTTCGACTGTTCTACCCTGTGTATCCGCCATAAGTCCACGCATAGCTGCAAGCTGACGAATTTGGTTAACGCTACCACGGGCACCTGAGTCAGCCATCATAAAGATTGGGTTGAACTCACCAAGGTGTTCCATCATGGCGTCTGTGACATCAGATGAAGCCTTTGCCCAAATTTTAATTGTCTGTTGATAACGTTCTTCATTTGTAAGAAGACCCATCTGATACTTTTGCATAATTCCTTCGACTTGCTTTTCAGCGTCAGCAAGGATAACTTGTTTCTTTTCAGGAACTTCGATATCTGATACGGCAACAGTTATAGCACCTCTTGTAGAATACTTATAACCTGTGGCCTTAATCTTATCAAGCACTTCGGCTGTTTCTGAAGTACCGCAAACTCTGATACACTTATCAATAATTTTACCAAGCTGTTTCTTACCTACAACAAAGTCGATTTCAAGGTCAAATTCATTTTCAGGATTTGATCTGTCAATATAACCGATATGCTGAGGAATATTATTATTGAATATAATTCTACCGACAGTTGTACCGATAAGTTTTGACTTTTCTACTCCGTTAATCTTCTTTGTAACTTCAACAAGAATTCTTTCGTGCAGAGTTACTTCGTGGTTATAATAAGCAAGAAGTGCCTCATCAAATGTAGTATACTTCTTTATTACAAGTTTCTTAGCCTCACTTATTAATTTCTTTAGTGAAATTTGAAGTGATTTATTAGGTAATACCAAAGTTACAGGATTTGCGTGAATTTCTGTTTCATTCATTGCAACTTCCGGCAACTCTCTCATATATTTAAGAGCCTCTCTTACATCAGTAAAGCTCTTGATTGGTTCTTCTTCATTGTATATAACAACGTTTTCTTCCTGTTCCATATCAGAAAGTCTTTCGATTAATACATTGATTTTAGGTTCATCATCAAGAATTGTATCAATAATTCTGTCATAATGTTCCTTTTGAATTGTCAGGTAGTAAGAACCCAAAATCATATCCTGTGTAGGAACAGTTACAGGGTGTCCGTCCTGCGGTTTAAGCAAGTTATTTGCTGAAAGCATTAGGAAACGTGCCTCGGCCTGTGCCTCCGGTGAAAGAGGAACGTGGATAGCCATCTGGTCACCGTCGAAGTCGGCGTTATAAGCCGTACATACAAGCGGATGAAGTTTTAGAGCACGTCCTTCAACAAGTTTTGGCTCAAATGCTTGAATACCAAGTCTGTGAAGTGTAGGCGCACGGTTTAGAAGTACAGGATGCTCCTTAATTACGTCCTCAAGAACGTCCCAAACTTCCGGCTTTGTTCTCTCAACCATTCTCTTTGCACTCTTTATATTATGTGCAAGTCCGCGAGATACAAGTTCTTTCATTACGAAAGGCTTAAACAATTCGATAGCCATTTCTTTTGGCACACCGCACTGATAAATCTTCATTTCCGGACCTACAACGATAACGCTACGACCTGAGTAGTCAACACGCTTACCAAGCAAGTTTTGACGGAAACGTCCCTGCTTACCTTTAAGCATATCCGAAAGTGATTTTAGCGGTCTGTTACCCGGTCCTGTTACAGTTCTTCCGCGACGACCGTTATTGATAAGTGCGTCAACAGCCTCTTGTAACATACGTTTTTCGTTTCTGATAATAATATCAGGAGCGCCAAGTTCAAGAAGTCTTTTTAAACGATTGTTTCTGTTTATAACTCGTCTGTAAAGGTCGTTAAGGTCAGACGTTGCAAAACGTCCGCCGTCAAGCTGTACCATAGGTCTAAGTTCCGGCGGAATTACCGGAATAACAGTCATAATCATCCATTCAGGTCTGTTACCCGAAAGTCTGAATGCCTCTACAATTTCAAGTCTTTTAATAATTCTTGCTTTCTTTTGTCCTTGTGTAGCGTCAAGCTCTTCCTTTAATTCTCTTGAAAGTTCTTCAAGATCAATTCTTTCAAGCAAAGTCTTGATAGCCTCTGCACCCATACCTGCTTTGAACTTATCTCCATACTTTTCATATGCCTCACGATATTCAGTCTCTGAAAGAATCTGATTTTGCATAAGGTTTGAAGTACCCGGATCAGTTACAATATATGATGCAAAGTAAAGTACCTTTTCAAGCTGTCTTGGAGAAAGGTCAATGATAAGTCCCATTGATGACGGAACACCTTTGAAATACCAAATATGTGAAACAGGAGTTGCAAGAGCAATATGTCCCATTCTTTCACGTCTTACTTTTGCTTTTGTTACTTCAACTCCGCAGCGTTCGCAGACCTTTCCTTTAAATCTGATTTTCTTATATTTACCACAGTGACACTCCCAATCCTTTGTAGGACCGAAAATCTTTTCACAGAATAATCCGTCCTTTTCAGGCTTAAGAGTACGGTAGTTTATGGTTTCAGGCTTTAAAACTTCACCGTGTGACCAACTTAGTATTGTCTCGGGAGAAGCTAAACCGATTTTAATTGCCTCAAAGCTGTTAAATTCTAACATCTAAAAACCTCCATAGTCTATTCACACGTCATGATTATATTTCGTCGTCATCGCCGAAATCAATATCATCAGAATCATCAACGCCGAAATCATTTTCGTCTGAATCATCCAAAACCATACTTGCATCATTAAGATCATTTTCATCAAAAGTATCTGTAATTCCGTCCTTGTCCTCCATTGTTTGTACAAGTTCTTCGCTTACAACACCTTCGTCCTCATCTTCAAATGATGCGTCAAGGTCGATTTCTTCCATATTATGATTAAGAATCTTAATATCAAGTGCAAGTGACTGAAGTTCCTTAACAAGTACCTTAAATGATTCAGGAATACCTGACTTAGGAATATTTTCACCCTTAACGATTGCCTCGTATGTCTTAACACGACCGACAATATCGTCAGATTTAACTGTCAGGATTTCCTGCAATGTATAAGCGGCACCGTAAGCCTCCAAAGCCCAAACTTCCATTTCACCGAAACGCTGACCGCCGAACTGAGCTTTACCGCCCAAAGGCTGTTGAGTAACAAGTGAGTAAGGACCTGTTGAACGTGCGTGAATCTTATCATCAACAAGATGGTGAAGTTTCAAGTAATACATGACACCGACTGTAACAGGGTTATCAAACTTTTCACCCGTACGTCCGTCATATACGACTGACTTAAAGTCAGGTCTTAAACCTGCCTCTTTAAATGCAAGTTTTATATCTTCGTCCTGTGCACCGTCAAATACAGGAGTTGCAAGTTTAATAAATCTTCCTTCTCTTGCCTTTGACTTAGCGTCAATTATATTTTGTCTGAAATTATCGTCAATAATTGTATTTTCAAGCTGTTCACGAGTCTTTAAGCTTAGACATCTGTATGCGTAGCCCAAGTGCATTTCAAGCACCTGACCGATATTCATACGAGAAGGCACGCCCAAAGGGTTAAGAACGATTTGTAGTGGTGTACCGTCTTCAAGGAATGGCATATCTTCCTGCGGCAATACTCTTGAAACGACACCCTTATTACCGTGACGGCCTGCCATCTTATCGCCGACAGAAATCTTTCTCTTTTGAGCGATAACACAACGTACAACTTCATTTACGCCCGGTGACAATTCATCGCCGTTTTCTCTTGTGAACTTCTTAACATCTATAATTATACCCTGTTCACCGTGTGGAACACGAAGTGATGTATCTCTTACTTCTCTTGCCTTTTCACCGAAAATTGCACGAAGAAGTCTTTCTTCTGCTGTAAGCTCTGTTTCACCCTTTGGTGTAACTTTACCGACAAGAATATCACCTGCGTGTACTTCCGCACCGATTCTGATAATACCCTGTTCGTCAAGGTCCTTTAGAGTATCTTCCGATACGTTAGGAATATCTCTTGTAATTTCTTCAGGACCAAGTTTTGTATCACGTGCTTCACATTCATATTCTTCAACGTGAATTGATGTGAACACATCATTTTTAACAAGTTCTTCACTGATAAGAACAGCGTCCTCGTAGTTATAACCTTCCCAAGTCATAAAACCGATAAGAATATTCTTACCTAGTGCAAGTTCACCGTTATCCATAGCAGGACCGTCGGCGATTATGTCGTTTCTCTTAACTCTTTCGCCCTCTTTAACGATAGGTCTGTAGTTGATACAACAGCTTTGGTTTGAACGTGCAAACTTAATAAGTTTGTGCGTATGTCTGATACCGCTGTCACCCTTAATTACGATTTGGTCTGCGGCAACTTTTTCAACTACACCGTCTTCCTTTGTAAGTACGGCACTACCGGAGTCTTTAGCTATCTTATGTTCGATACCTGTACCGACGATAGGAGAATCCGTTGTCAAAAGAGGCACTGCCTGACACTGCATGTTAGAACCCATAAGTGCTCTGTTAGCGTCATCGTTTTCAAGGAATGGGATACAAGCCGTAACAACCGATACAAGCTGTCTCGGCGAAATATCCATATAGTCAATTCTTGAACCCGGTACTTCCAAGATTTCATCTCTATAACGGGCAGAAACCTTTTTATCTATAAAACGTCCTTCCTCATCAAGAGGTTCGTTCGCCTGCGCGATTACAAATTCATCTTCGGTATCGGCTGTCATATAAACGATTTCATCTGTTACACGACCTGTTTCCTTATCAACTTTTCTGTAAGGTGCCTCAATAAATCCGTATTGATTAATCTTTGCGAATGTTGCAAGTGATGTAATCAAACCGATGTTAGGACCTTCAGGAGTTTCGATAGGACACATTCTGCCGTAGTGAGAATAGTGAATATCACGAACTTCAAATCCGGCTCTTTCTCTTGAAAGACCGCCCGGACCAAGTGCTGAAATTCTTCTCTTATGACGAAGTTCGGCAAGAGGGTTGTTCTGGTCCATAAACTGTGACAACTGTGATGAACCGAAAAATTCGTTTATTGTCGCAATTATCGGTCTTATATTAATTAATGATGTAGGTGTTATAATTTCAAGTTCCTGTGTTGACATTCTTTCTCTTACTGTTCTTTCCATACGAGCAAGACCAATTCTGAATTGGTTTTGAAGAAGTTCACCAACACAACGAACACGTCTGTTTCCAAGGTGGTCGATGTCATCAACATTACCTATGCCGTTAGCAAGGTTTAGACAATAGTTTACAGACGCAAACATATCGTCGATAATTATATGCTTAGGAGCAAGTTCATCAATTCTTGCCCATAGCTGTTCCTTGATTTCATCTTCTGTTTCGGCATTTTCAAGTATTTCTTCAATAATTGCTTTTCTAACCTTTTTAACAGGAAAATCTTCAACTTCAAAGTCAACATACTCGTCAAGGTAAATCATATTGTTAGAGAATACTCTTACCTTTTTACCTTCAACAAACAATTCAACCTGATTTACACCTGCTCTTTCGATTTGCATAGCCAAATCCGCACTTATTGCGTCACCCTCATTAGCGATTATTTCGCCTGTTCTCGGGTCTGCAACAGGTTCTGCAAGTGTTTTGCCTTTAATTCTTGCCGAAATAGCAAGCTTTTTATTAAATTTATATCTTCCGACCTTAGCAAGATCATATCTTCTCGGATCGAAGAACATATTCATTATAAGTGATTCTGCATTTTCTACGTTAAGAGGTTCACCCGGACGAAGTCTTTTATAAATTTCAAGAAGTCCTTCTTCTCTTGATTCCGTAGTATCTTTTTCAAATGTTGCAAGAAGTCTTATATCCTCACCGAATACGTCAAGTATTTCGGCATTTGAACCAAGTCCCATTGCTCTTAAAAGAACTGTTACCGGCAGTTTTCTTGTTCTGTCTATTCTTACCGAGAAAACATCGTTTGAATCTGTTTCATATTCAAGCCATGCACCTCTGTAAGGAATAACTGTTGAACTGTAAAGCGGTTTACCTGTCTTATCACGCTCAAATTCGTAATAAATACCCGGTGAACGTACAAGTTGGCTGACGATTACACGTTCAGCACCGTTAATAACGAATGTTCCCTGCTCTGTCATTAGAGGGAAATCACCCATAAATATTTCCTGTTCCTTAATTTCGCCTGTTTCAGTGTTAATAAGTCTTACGCTTACTCTCAAAGGAGCGGCATACTTTGTATCCCTTTCCTTACATTCTTCAACGCTGTACTTTGAATTGTAATCCAATCTGTAATCAAAAAATTCAAGTACAAGCTTACCGGCGTGGTCTGTTATAGGAGAAATATCGTGGAATATTTCCTTTAGACCTTCTTCAAGAAACCACTTATAGGAGTCTTTCTGTACCTCTATAAGATTAGGCATATCCAAAACTTCTTTAATTTTCGAATAGCTTAGACGCACATTTTTTCCTACTTCTACTTCATGCACCATTTTCTTAAATCACCTCATCATCATAATAGTAGTTTAAGTATTTTTCCTTTTATCCTAAATTTCTCTCCAAAAAATTGGGGTTGCATTTTGTATATATTCATGCTATAATACATACAATGATAATGTGAAATTTATTGGATAGTATCCCGATTTTAAGTCTAAGATACAGTTTATTATATTATCACAAATAATACGGTATGTCAAGAGGCATACCGTATTATTTTAGAATTTTTTTCATAAATCTTTGCATTTTGACTCAAACTGATATATAATATATAAATAAGGCTAGCGACAGTTTTTCATCAGCCCAAATAACTTATATGGAGAGATTTTTAGTTATGCTTAAATTTAGTTGTAATATTGATTATATCCCCGTATCGGTGGATTTTATAGAAAATTATATGCCTGAGGCAAACGGTGCTTATGTTAAAGTATACCTGCTTGCACTGTCTCTTGCGGTTTACGGATATGAAATGTCCGCAAGCAGTATTGCAAGTCAGCTTAATTTGCTTGAAAGCGATGTTATAAACGCATTTGACTATTGGAATAAAAAAGGTGCTTTGAAATATGATAAAGACAGCGGAAATATCAGTTTTTCCGCTAAAGAAGAAAATATGAACGTAAGCATTTCCACAAGACAAGCCGAGCCTATTCAAAATACAGAAAGCAGTCCAAGTAAAAAGAGTATAGACCAAGTTTCAAATGCTATGACTCAAAATAAAGAACTTGCCGATTTATGCTTACTTGCACAGGAAATACTCGGTAAAACACTTACAAACAGTGAAATTGAAACACTTTATTATTTTTATGATGAACTTCAGCTTTCACCGGAAGTTATAACAATATTGCTTGAATACTGTGTTTCAAACGGCAAAAAAAATATGAACTATATCGAAAAAGTAGCCATATCGTGGAATAAAAACGGTATATTCACTATAGACGCTGCCGATAAATTTATAACAGCCGAAAAAGAGAAAAACGGCTACGAATATAAAATCAGAAAGCTTTTCGGTATTGAAAACAGAAACCTTTCAAAAACAGAAGAAAATTATCTAAAAACGTGGCACGATAAATTTTTGATGGATGAAGATATGGTTGAACTTGCATATGAGTATTGCATTATGCAGACAACAAAACTCTCGTTTCCATATATCAACTCAATTTTAAAACGTTGGCACGAACTTAATATTCATAATATTGCCGACGCAAAGAAAGACCACGAAGATTTTAAGACAAAAAATAAATCTCAAAAAGATTTGAGCGTTTATGATGATAATAATATTAATTATGATGAACTTGAAGAAATAATGCGTGATAAGATGTAAAGGAGATTGAAATTCAATCTCCTTTTTTAATGTTTTTGTATTGACAAACTCTTTTTTGTATAATATAATAATATAGTTACTAAAACACAGATGAAATATGTGTGTAACGCATTTTATACAGTATTGTAATAATGCTGACGTAGCTCAGTAGGCAGAGCACTTCATTGGTAATGAAGAGGTCGGCGGTTCGACTCCGCTCGTTAGCTCCAAGGAATTGTCCCCGAATTTGGCTATATAGCTTTGTTTGGGGGCTTTTTGTTTATCCTTATATATTTCTTATCATCAAGCAATTTTTTGATTTTGTCCTTTATTTGTCCTTTATTGCTTTCAAAATTGCAAAAATATCTTATTCAGATTATTTAATAAATTTGTCACATAAAAAGAAAAGCCAAACCGCATAACAAACGATTTGACATATATTTTTTAGACATAAATATTATAATTTCAATTTTATTATCCGTATAAGCCGCATATTTAGCCTTTAAAGCCTTTTTAATATATTTGCTTGTATACTTTCGGGCATAATAAAAAGCCGCTTATGGCGGTGGATAGGTTGAACATTCCGCCGCATAAAGCGGCTTTTATTCTGTTCTATTTTCTTTCAATACTTTTAATTGTGGTATTTTGTCCTCTAAAAGTTCATTTACAAGTCCATTTATACTTTTTCCTTGTTCTTGTGCATATTGGCTTATAATAGCCTTTTTACCTTTTTTAACTACTATTCTTAAACTATCATAATTTTTTGAATTATATTTATTTTTTGCTCTTGTTTGTGAATTTCCTTTAGATTCAGTCATATTATCACCCCTTGACAATACCTATACTTTTTGATAAAATACAAGTAGATAAAGGAGTGACTTAACGGTCATTCTGCTGTTATGAAAACTTTAAAAGTAGAAGAAAACTTCTACCCCAAGCCGTTCACTTTTGCAGAAGTGGGCGGCTTATTTTTTTATCACATATACAAGCAAAAACAAAATAATTAATACTAAAGTGCTTTCACTCATTATATCTTGTTCCTTTCCCCGTAAGTCAGAACAACCGCCCAGTCACTCCCGACACTACATGAGATTAAATATAATCTTTAATCTAAAGATATTATAACATAGTTTTTTATGTTGTACAAGTAGAATTTTATATAAAAATACTTGTACAAGTTTGTATGATTTGTATATTGTATTATAGTTGTACAAGTAGTATAATATAACCATAGTCAAGGTTGACTACATAAAAAAAACGAAAGGAGCGAAACACAATGAAGAACATTCACGCAATCCGCCGCATAGTTGCAACTATGGCAAACCGATTGAAGAAAATGGGCTTAACACTTTCCGCCGCATTTAAAAAGGCTTGGGAACTGATAAAAGGCAACACCATTGAAAGCAAGATTGCCGGAGTAACCAAAGGGAACAGACAAAAGGCACTTGCACGCATTGCGGCGGCATACCGTCCTAATCAAGTAAGAGTATGGCTTGAACGTGACAAGGCAAATTTACACGATAACAACGCCATAGCCGTTATGATAAGTGTAAATAGGTCTGTCGCTTACAAAATAGGTTATATTCCCCGTAATCTTGCTTATGTCATATCAGCAGGTATCAGCCTTAAAACCGTCTTTAAAGAGGTCAGAGGGCATTACACCCGTTTTATGAATTACGGGGCAGTAATAACCTTGCAATTATCATAAAAGAAAAAAGCCTTGTATAAGCTACCAACTCATACAAGGCAAGCACCACCACAAGGGGCGGTAACTATATCACACACTTAAATTATATATTACCGCCTCGAATATGTCAAGCACGGAGGTATATTAAAATGTCAGATAAAATTCAAATAAAAGATAATTTAAGTCTTACAGTCGGTAAAATAGCTGATATTAAATTTTTAATTGAAATTATAAGAGAAAATTATTTTAACCAATATAACGTTGATACTCCAAATGACCGTCAAGCCATTGTATGGGAACACAAGCAAGCCAAAGCTTTATTTAATATTTTAGCCGACAACCTCGAAAACATTTTTAAAACTATTGAAAATACAAATAACGATTTAAAAGAATTTTAACAAAAAAGTTCAGAAAATATGCTATAATTGCATATTCTCTGAACTTTTTTAACAGAGTAATAATTTAAAATATACCTGCTCTATGCATCCAAGTAAGAACTTTTAAATCTTCATATGTAAGTCCCCAACCGTTTTCCTTGTCACCCTTTAAAATGCCTTTGTCTACCGCCGCTTGAACAGGCTTTCTTGCCCATTCCGGCATATTTTCATCTATATAATCATATATATCCGGTTTTGCAAGTTCTTTAATTAATTTTGTCAAATGTTCAACTTGTTCTTGAAGTGCTTTTAATTGTTCCATTTCTTTGTCCTCCTGTTAAATCTACCTGTAACTTTATAAATTTTAAGAATTATATATCATCAAATCAAATATATTATTATCTCTACAATATTTTTTTGCCGAAGTAATAAATCCCATAGACAACGCAAACAATTCAGAAATGCGGCGAAATATTTTATTCAGCTTATCTTCTTGTAAATCATTAAACATATATTCAAAATCGGTTTTAATAACTATATTACAATATTCTTGTAATGAACTATACAATTTTTCAGATATTTTTCTATATAGTTTCATTTCCTCTATGCTTGTACACTCCGGAAATGAATTAGATTTAAAATGTATGTTACATAATTCATCAGTAATATTTTCTATATGATTTATAATATCTTCTACTGTCTTTTTATCCAAACCTTTTATAGTTGTATATGCTCTTAATTCTTGCAAAAGTACAGATATTTCATCTAATCCATTTTTATAATCGTTTATTAAATTTTTCATTCTACACCTTCTTTATACCTTAGTTTCGTTTAAAAGGTTTTCCATTGGGTCTATATCTTTTACAGCGGCGGAAAGTGGTGATTTGAGCCTTATTATTTCAACAATAGCATTATAAGCTATATCAGCTTGTTTTAAATAATTCATACTGATTTCAGTATAAAATGACTTTGTCGGTTTCTTAGTTGTAGGGTGTTCAGCCGTTAAGCCACTCCGTTGTATTTCCAATTCACACTCAAGCCACCTTGCTTTACATAAAGCATATTCTTCTATAAGGTGATTAGGAACATCTTCATAACAATTTAAACCCTTTAGCCATTCGATTGTATTATTATATATTGATAATGCTGTTTTATTATCTACTAAACAGATTGTATTTAATTCAGCTTTATCACCTTTCATAAGAGCCGCCTTATTGCTGAATTTTTTATCTATCGTCTGTTTAGGTCTTCCACCCGTTCCGGGCTTAGGTCCTCTTTTCCCCATTTTTTCACTTCCTTTTTTTAAGTTTTTTCTTAAAACCCTTATTTTAAGCCATTTATGAGGCTTAATAGGTAGGCAAAACTTCGGTGTTTTTTCTCACAAAAGGGGGCGGCGGTCTACAAAAAATAATATATTTAAGATTAACATGGGCCCTATGTCAAGGACAATTTTAACACCCTTCATAATTTATTAGATAACAAATACACCTAT
>NZ_JAJEQM010000023.1 GCF_020687385.1 Hominilimicola fabiformis | reverse complement strand
TTGGCTGCATAAAAATAGCGTAGCAGTCGTTAAAACTACTACGCTATAAAAAGTCTAACTTTTGGGGGTCACATCATTTTAAATACCTCTCAATTTATCAATATCAGTAACTATAATAACTCTATTCTTCGTGATTTACGCTACTGTTTAGAATGGAAGTTCATCGTCATAATTATCTTTACGGGATAATATTTTATTCTTTTTACAGGTATGCGTATTATAATCTCTGAATAAATCTTTTTTAAATATACACATTTGCTCGCCTGATTGACAAGGTCTCAGTTGTTCGTAGCACATACTGACATCCACGATTTCAACAAGCCATTTATAAAATTTATTCTGTATTATTTTCACCTTACCTGTAAAGCAATCCCAAACTGTAATATTTACAATTCTTCCTTTTCTCATATTTAATAAATCACTAAGTATATATTTCATAAATTAAATTCCTTTCCTTTAATTATTTTTCCTTCAAATATTTCACTATGTACTTATCAAACACTTCATCAAGTGTTAGCATTTCTGTTTCATTTATGACCTCTTCCATTGTACGTTCGTCACTATTTAGCTCTTTAATGTCACGAGTTATACTAAAATAATCACAAATATCATCAACAAAATGTACATGTGTCAACGTAAGAGCATAAAAAATATCTGAGCCTGTATTAAAACATAATGATGAATATACTGCATTGTCATAGTCCTCCGCCTCATCATCGGTATGCTTCAGCAATCTCTCATGTTTTTTATGTAATTTCAAAAGCATATTGAAATTTTTTTCATATACTTTTAACTCATATTTTAAAAATTCCTTATCTTCTTCCGTTAAATACGGACATTCAAAAGTCTTATTTTTCATCTTGTTTTCCCTCCAAATATTTTCTTATATATTCATCAAATACTTCATCGAGCATCAGAATTTTTGTTTTATTTAACACCTCACATTGAGGAGCAAACACTTCAAGCTCTTTAATACCCCGCGTTTGAAAAAAATAGCGGCAAATATCTCTGATAAATATGCTCTGTATATTTGAACACACGTTAGAAATATTCATTTTAAGTGCAAATCTTAGTAATGAATATTGCAAATAATCATCCTGACCATCACAGTCCGATTTGTGTTTGTCCTCGCACCTCCGATATAGTGCTATAATCTCTTTGGCGCTTTCCTCATAAATTTTCTGCTCATACTCCAAAAATTTTTTATCTTCTTCCGTCAAATACGGACATTCAAAAGTTTTACATTTCATTTTTATTACCTCCTTATCACAGAAAGGCGCGTGTTTCCACGCACCTAATCTGCCTATATAATTTATATTCCTTATTTTTTACGCTGCTATATTATATCCGCCTTTTGCTCTTACACGAAGTTTATACTCATCGCAAAGCGTTCTGAGACATTCAAACTCTGAATCCATATCGTTAAGTCTTTGCTTCAATATAACCTCGTAATCGTATTTCTTATCTTCAAGCGTACTCACCCTATTCAGCCAACGTGTCAAAATAGCGTTACTTTGACTTCCAGCTTTTATCAGTTTTTCAATTTTATCCTGATAATCCTGTATCTGCTTCTGCATATACAGATAGAACTCCGTAGCCATCTTTTTACGCTGCTTTTCGTCATCAGCAACATACATAGAGTTTATGCTTATTTCTTTGCGAGTCGCCTTATTAGTGGGAGCGTACAAATTCATACCGCTCAATTCTTCCATAAAGTCCTCAAAGTCATCAATATAGCCCATATACTGTTTCGGGATAAAGAAATGATACCCGCGCGCTGAAATCTTAATTGCATTTAATGACGATATATACTTGTCCGCCACTGTTTCAATCTGTCTGTTTCCCACGCTGTCTAAGTATAGCTTATATAATTCCTTGACCTTATCACAATATCCGTCTACATCACGACGTGTAAAGCAATCTACATCTGTTACAAATATATCGCCTGAGTTCCTGTCAAGCTGAACATTTGCAAGCTTACGGTAATCATTAGTTTCTTCATTAACTGTTTCCTCTACAAGCTCACGGGATATGATGTTGCCGCTTACTCGCTTATTATCTCTGAAATAGATACGCGCAATATTCGGTTCACCGTTGCGTTCCTCTACAATTCTGTCCTTAACATCAGTAGTGGCACAGCGAAAAGCGTCAATAGCAGAATGTTTTTCTCTTTTACTTGCCGGAAAACCATATCTTTCAACCAATTCCTTAAATTCCTTTTTGTTAATCAGAAGTCTGGGGAAAGAATAATATAAAAACTTACCCAAGATTTCCGAGCTTTGACCGTCCGTGCTATTTACCACCATTAAATTATTTGCTTCCATAATTTTTCCTCCTTCTTATGCCGCCAATCTGTCATAGCTGCTGTTATGACGCTTCTTTTTGTACAGACAATAATCATCAATTCCCTTATACCACGGGTCCCAAGTACAGGTTTTGGTTTCTATCCCGCACTCGTTTAAAATTCCCTTTATTTTTATAAGAGCCTCTTTTACACGGTGATTGACCTGTTTATCCATGTCGAACATCTCATACACTTTTTTTACGTTAAGCTGATTTAACGTATCAGACAGACAATTTACTGCATTGACGCCTGCTATTGCAATAAGCAAGCTTCCGCCGGATAAAACACTTGTAACATCAGCTTTAAGCGCTCCTTCAGTAAGATATGCCGTGTCAGATGATATATCGCCTACAACGTGTACCCAAGAGGAGACGCCTGTCCCCTCCGGATACTCATTAGTAGAAAACCATCTATATCGGTCATCGTCAACGTCAAGTCTGATTTGCAAACCCTGTATATACCCGTCTTTATTGCATACGGGAACAAAGTAACCGCCGTATGGAGGTTCATATATTTTCCATTCACCGTATTTACGATAAAAACCCGGTATTCCGCTAAGGTCATGTTGTGCAGACAGTTTTTTAATAATTTCCCGTCGTTCATACTCATTAGCGGGTACACTCTTATACAAGAAATTTTGTATGTTTTTCATTGACAACCCTCTTTTTATCAGATCATTGAAATGTGTGTTATTAAGGGGCAGCATCTGTAACATATCATAGTACACATTATGACGTTCCATAAGAGATTTCATTGGTGTACTGTTTATCGGCTGTATCCTCTTAGGCTCTGTACCTGTAATACAGTTTGATAATTCGTTTGCTGCTTCCTTATTTGTCATACAATTTATTCTTGCATATAAACTGACGTCATTTCCTCTTGCACCGCATCTAAAGCAATTCCACTGATTTTTCTGTGTGTTGAGATACAGATGATAATGCTTATCACCGCAAAACGGGCATAGCGCCTTAATTTCTCTTGCGCCTATTCCGTCGTTCTTCATCTGAATACCGCATAAACGCGCGACTTCTTCTATTCCGAACTCTTTCCATTCCATTATGCCGCCTCCTTAACCGCAGCAGGCGATGGTTCATGAACAGTAATCGCACATCTGCGTACAAACGCAAATATCATCTGTCCGTCAGGTCTGGTGAAATTAGTGTTAATACTCTCAGCATTATCCACAAATGTCGGATATGTAAGCCCTGTCAGACGCTTCACAAGCATTGCTATCTCCAATCCTGCTTTGATACGTTCCGAATTGGACAGCCAGCGGTAGTCTTTTCCGTCATAAGTAAATTTAAAGGTATCCTTTATTTCGCCCGTACCTTTTACCACTTCAGACAGCTTAATTGCCGCTTTATCCATCTTTAACGGAGTTAGCATTACTTCCGCACGCTTGACTGCATATTCATTTACGGCTGATATGAGATAACCCAAAAAATCTTTTTTGCCCTCATTATCCTTTTTCTGTAATTTAACAGTTTCTATTGCTTTAGTGAGTTCTTCTTCACTGCGCATAGAATTTAAATCACTTTCATCCGCAAATAACTCAGCTTTCATCGCTTCAAGCGAATTTACCTGCGCTTCACTGAAATTACCGAAGGTCAGGGTATCGCGCAACCTGTCAATATCAGAAGAAGTTGCCGACTTGACATTCTTGATTTCTTCCTCAACTTTTTTCAAGTCATCCGCCTTGTACTGTTCAAACTGATCCTTTGCCTGTGCATCAAGCTTCACAATATCATCAAGCTGTGAGTTCAGATTTGCACCATTTTTCTTCATATTAGCAAGTGTTGCCGTTATATCTTTTCTGACAGCGTTAAATTCCTCATTTGTCAGAGCATGAGTACAGGTAGGACAAGGCACTCCCGGTCTGATACCCGTAGCTTTGTTATATAAGCCGGTATATTCCAAGCGTGCCGCGTTCAGCTCCGCCTCTATTTTTGCTCTTTGTGCAGAAAACTTTGAAACATATGGTCTGTTCTGAATTTCCATACGCTTTCTTTCAAGTGCAAGAATTTCATCGTTAGACAAAGACTTTTTTGCTTCATTATATTCCTGTCTTACAGCTTCAACGTCTATGCCCTCAAACTGCTTTTTCATAACAGCAGATATTTTAGCTTTCTGCTCCTTAACAGAGGTCTCCAGCTTATTTCTTTTTACAGAATTATTTTCAAGCTGCTCCTCTAAAAGCGCAAGCTGTCCCGAAAGATATGTAATCTGGTCGTCAGCCTCTTTCATTTCCGCGCGTTTATTTTTTATATAGTATTCCGGTTCAAGCAAACTTTCATTTTCAAGCAAATCCCTTGTCTGCTCACTGCAAACTGCCAGAATAGCCTCCTTTGAAACAGGCGGGAGAAGCTTTTGCAGAAATTCGCGTCCGTCACTCGCTATTTTTTCAATAAAATACAACGGATTTATAACCGACAAAAATATATCCTTCTCAACAAATAAAGCCGTAAGACTTTTTTGTGTCATTGTATTTCCGTTAAGAGCTATACTTGTCGTATTTCCATTTTTACGCCGTACAAGCGTATAAATCTCTCCGTCGCCATTTACAAATTCCACCTCAACGCACATCTGCTTTGCGCCTTTGCTCATGAGCTTATCAATACCTTTTTCGCCCCAGAACGGCACGCCGCAAAATGCGTATGCAATAGCGTCGGCAATAGTGGTTTTTCCCTGTCCGTTAGCGCCTGAAATATATGATGTACTTCTGAAAAAGAACTCCCTTTCCTGTGCAAAGGCTTTAAAACCCTGCATTTTAATTCTTGTTATCGTAAATTCCGTTATTCTATCCATATTATTTTTCCTTTCTAAGCCGCCAATTCATAATCCTGCAAGATATGTACTTTACCAAAGCCTGTATCTTGTGAATAAAATACGGCGCTGTTAAGCTTTGCACCTTCTTTAAAATTATCGTCTGTACCGTTATAGTAGACAGTCGCAGTCTTGTTTCCGCCCTTAATATCCTTAATTTTAAGCATACTCCTGACATTCTGACCGTCTTTTTGTCTCTTTACACCGAGTATTTCATACAAAGGTGTAATGGTCGGCTGCTGTGTCTGCTGTGGACTTGCCGGCTTTGATGTTGGTTTTGCCTTGTCTGCCTGCGGTTCGGGAGTGTTGCCTGTGTTCAGATTTTTAAGAAATGTTATATACCTCTGCTGAAGCTTAGGCATTTCGTCATCTTGTATATATATCTTATCTCCTCGCATATATACATTAACCCATACAGGTGTTATCTCATATAAATACCGTCCTATGCCCCACTTTACAGCCGCGCGCTTAAATGCGTCAGACAATCCACCTTTAATCGGTGAATAATTTGATAGTTCGGCGCCATCGCTCTTACTTATCCACTCTTTAAGACTATCATCATAAATTGATATAGTACAAATTTGAGATGCGTTATTTTTTGCTGTAATCCATGGTTTATACTCGTCTTTCCAACGCATTTGACCGACAACCTCATCAAGACGCTTAGCAATAGTTCTCGAATCAAGATATGCAACTGCAAGTCCGCTGGTCTTTTCATTATTCGTAACTTGAATACGCCATTTCACACACTCGGCATCAAATGGCTTTGCAAGTCCTTCCAAATATTTATTTACACTCATTTACTTACCTCCGTAATAAAATCATTCAGTGTTTTTTCCATATCAATCAATACATTATCATAGTAATACTGACTGTCTTTATCTTTCAAATGCTCCAATAACCCACGATAATCCAAATTGAGTTTTGTCCTCTCTTCTTTATAATAATCATAGTTATTAGGCATTTTCAATATAAAGTATGGCAAACCGTTAAGCTGATGCAATGATTTAATTGACGGCAACACGTTACTTCCTGTGCAAAGTCTAAATTCTTCTACATTGGAAAACGGATAAATAAACATCTTTGATTTAGGAGTTAATCTGCCCGTTTCCGTAACACCAAGCTGCACATCCGTTATGAGATTATCAGCAGAAACCGAAAAACCAAAAACCAATCTCGGCAAAGGAAAATCCTTATATTCTGTTTTTTCAAACATAATATCTGCTGTCTGCTCCTCAAAACTTATTACAACGAATTTATTTTTTTTCTTATCTTCACTGTAAGCTATACAATTTTGCGGTAATATACCGCTGTTTATACTAAATTTAAACTTTGCTGCGTCCTTTAAACACTTCAATATCTCGTTTGCCTCAATATATTTTACTGAAGTAATGTTATTCTCCTGCATTTCAACGCATATTCTGCAATCATTTTGGATATGTATAACAATTTCGTCATTTCTATTCATCACGCAGCCACCTCCAATTCTTGAGGCAGAAGCAATGAAAGATATATTGCTATTATTCCGGCATATATTTTTTTCAGCTTTTTTAACTGTTTCTCATAATAATGAAAAATAGTATTTATAGAAAAATATAATCCTACATAATCATAAAAACAACCTTCCTCGTACACATATACGTTTACTGAACTTGCATATTTATGCTTTGTACCTGAATAAACATCACCATAACAGCAACCGCATGTATCTATTTTATCTAAGCGTTTCAATGTATAGTTTAACGCATCTCTTATGTATTTGTTTTCCTTCTTACTCCAGCCCTTCAGCCTGCCTATCTTCTTTGCGAGTCTGTAATACTCCGTCATTTCTTCACTTGAGAAGAAATATCTGCAGCAGTATGTTTCCTCGTTAAATTCACAGTTGACGAGAAAGTCGCTCTCACGTATTGTCTCATAAAATAAAAATTCGGTTTCTTCATCCAAAAGCATATAAGACAACTCTGTAAAAGCTTTTTCCCCGCATTCATCATAATGCCTCTTTAGCCTGCTGATAAAGCTTAACATACAATCATTATCAACCATTTTTCTGCTCCTTAAAAAAATACTTTGCCCTCAGATACATTGCACGGTAAACATTCACCGAAAACGGAATATAATGCTCTGGCGTTATTTTCTATCTCCATCATTTTATTGTAAAAGACCTCATATTCTGAAGCGCTAAAACGACTGAAATCAATATCACCCACATGAATATATTTTCCGTTTATTATCGCAGAATAGATAGTATCATAGAGATACTGTATTCCACCTGTATGTTTTCTGACGGACACATCCTCCAAGCTTTTTATATTATCCTTAAATTCTTTTATGTCTAATGTAATCATATCAATAGTCCTCCGGCAGTAAAACAGTAGTAGCACTTCTGTCGGCTTCTGTTATAATCCAGAATTTTCTATCGTTTGCATCAGTATATGACGCAAATATTCTGTCGCCGTATTTCAAAGCACTGTCATTCAACTGTTTATCGCTTTCACACAGATTTCCCCAATCACCTTGCATATAGCGAGCCAGTAAGATTTGAAGTACGCTTGGAATATCAAGCTCTTTATTAGCATTTGCTGTAATCACCATTCTTCCCAATTCAAATTTACTGTTCACCGTATTACTTTTTTCATGAAAGCCTTCAGGAACCTCAAACCATCTATATTCTGTTTCCTTTTTACCATTTTCCTTAATTTCCGACACATCCACCAAAACCACGCTTAACTTATTTTGAACTACATGTCCTGTTTCTGAAAGCGAATAGTCCCATAAGCTACTAAAACCGTTATCTTCAAGTCTTTTCCCTATTTCTGCACAGATATTTTTATCAAATGTATAGCGATGACCTGTTACGGCTTCTACATAGTCTTGAGGTGTATATATTATTAGTTTTATCATTATGTTCATTGTTTTTTTCCTTTCTTTGATTTATTTACGCTAAGCTCTTAAAGCCCTGCGGCGTTAGTACATTAAATACCATCTTATTTACATGCGTTTGTGACAGTGTATCACCGTTATCATATTTCTTGGTTTCTTTTATGATACGACCTTTCAGAATGTGCGGACTGTCACAGTCAATATAACCGTTTATAAGACCGCTTCCGCCTATCAGTCCGATTTGTCCCGTATTCAACGGTAACAGCGGACGTTTCTCACGCGCATCCAAAACACTTTTCTCAAACAGAAAGTCCATTGACTTCGAGCCTGCAAGCTGGCGTTTTAATTCACCCATATTAAAAACAGCGCCTTTAAATAACTCTACGTTCTTTTCACGTTCGGGGAGTATATAACGCTCGGTTTCCAAGTCGGTGATAGGCGGCATATGCTCTATATCAGATGCAGCCTGTACAAGCTTTTCAACCTTATCACTTCCGTCACTTTTAGGTTTCTTGATACCCATTACTGCTATCTGCCTGAATTTTTTGAACTCATTATCCAAAAAACGAAACATTTGTATATCCTCTATGTTGTCGCATAAAATTCTGCAAATATCGCTTGTCATTCTGTAATACGGAATGATATATATAAGCAGTCCTCCGTCCATAAGATGATAAAGGCTGTCAACAAGGAACTGTTTTTCACTTCTTGCTCTGCTTCCGCCCTCCTGCATAACAGAAAGATACGGAGGATTTAAGAATACCAGATGGAACACATCCCTGCTTATTCTTGAATAAAAGAAGCTGCCAAAACCAACTCTATCAAGACAATTTTCTGCTTCTTCCCCTCGAACTTCATCAAGCTCAATACCATAAGTATCTGCTAATTTTCCGCTTGTCAGCGCACTTAAAGCCATACCGCATCCACAGCACGGGTCAAATGCGTTTATACGCTTTCCATCAGGGAATAATATACCGTTCTTTATATACTTTACATGCTCAATATCTGTTGGATAATACCCTGTACGAACATTATTCATCAGTCTGCCTATAACAGACGCATTTGTAGTTTCGTTGTCAGGAATACTATCAATAAGCGGCTGAATTGCACCGATAAACTTCGTATAGTCCGGTGTCAGTAAATTGAATTTACTTACTGCCGTGTATAGTTTATCCGCGTATGTACTGCAAGTGTCCATATCTGCCTCACAGAAAAGAAGCTTTAAATTTAAAATGTTATCAGCTAATTTCTCTCTGTCTTTTTCAAGCTTCTGATACAGTTCACGCGCCTTTGGAATGTTATTACTCTTTTGGTTTTTCTCAATAGCCTTGCGCTTTACCGTCATACTGTCTATTGCAGATAAAACAGAACTTTTCATAAGCGAAAAGCGCTCTAAAACATAATATTTCTCCATCACCGATTACCTCCTCTTGACAAGAGTGTTTTTGAGTTCATTGTCATTGAAGAAAAGGTAGTCTTACGTACAAGTAAATCACCGCATACAATAAGCTGATACAATATCGACGCGACAATGGTTGATGCAAACAAATTAGCCGCTATACTCTGCGGCGCTGATACGCTTCGCTCAGCACACGAAAGCTCCGTCGGAAATTTCTCATCGCCCTGTAAAATATCAGGGTATATTCCCGCCACAGGCTTTGTTATAGTACGTCCGTTTTTGCGTACTCCGCATACCACCTGTCCCGTGTATTCTCCGTTACCGGAATCTATGTATATGATATTCCGGGTTTCTTTGAATACCTCATGACATAGCTGACGGGAACGGTTATTGTCAACCGCGCCTATTAAAATCACTGTCGGTCCTTGAGAATTGTAATAATAACAATTACTGTCTACAAGCCTTTCCAATGTCTTTTTATCCTCTATGAAATCCGGTATATACTCCGTTTCTATCCCAAACGTGCCTGCATAGCGTTCCGCCATAACCTGAGCTTTGTTTTTGCCTATATCGCACGCGGCAAAATTCTGACGTATAAGGTTCTTTTCCTCGACTATATCACCGTCTGCAATAATGATACGGGCAGTACATCCCGAAGCAAATGCTATACGGTATAAATGCGGAGCAATATATCCGCCTGTACCGCCTGCGCCGATGAGGATAATCTTAAATCCGTTATATCTGTTTACTTTCATCAAAAACACCTCCGTCTTTATACTCTGTCACATTGTCCAGCCATTCGGACGGGAAATCGTCAAACGGATACTCAAACATATCCATAGGATTTATTTCCTCAAACTTACCGCCGACGGAAATACGCATTTTTATATCCGGCAGCATTTTATCAAGCCTGCCTATAACCGTATATATCCGCGTCGCCTTTTCATCTCTGTCGTCTGTTTCCGAAAAGTACGCTTTCATATAATTGTGAGAATGAATATCCATAACATGAATTAAATCATCCTCAACATCAGGCAAAACCGTATCAACAGCCGCCGCGCCTACTTTCTGTTCGGGAACCTTAACGATATATCTTTTATTTTCAGCGTCCCAATATACGTTTACCAGCGCTTCACAGATATTTTTTCTATCCGCAAAATACCGAAAAAAATCGATTATTTCACTCAGCATATCAAATGGGATAAGAGGAAGAGCCGGAGTAAATCCGGCTCTGACTTTCGTTAATCCCCTTATTTTGTTGGCTTTGGCTCTGAATATCCCGATTTCATTCTTGCGTATCTCATACACATTTCCGTCATCGCTCGGAACATATGCAATAGCCTTGCCGCTGTTTAAGGCTTTTTCCTCATTGGAGAATATACCCTTATATACAGGCATCTGTCCTTTTTTCTGCGCTGTAACTGTGGGTATAACCTTACAGGAGAAATCGCCTTTCTTACGTTTGATAGCGGTCAAGAAGTCTTTAGACTCCTCAATAAGCTTCTTCTGTTCGGCAATGGTAGTTTTCGTAGGCTGAGCGACATTCTTTACAACACCGCAATAATCCATTTTCCAGCTTACTCTTTTCCCGTCTTCAAGCTCGGGAAAATCCTCAGCTTTCGCCTTACGAATAGCTTCAAATGTTTGGGATAAGTCTGTAATATCCTCTGTCGCACCTGCGTACTTGAATACCGGCGGCTTATTCAGCAAACCTGTCTTGGTTTCCTCAGCCGCTTTGGTTTCCACTCTGTCGATTTCAGCTTCAAACGGATTTGAACTGCTTTGTTCGCCGCTTTTATCTGATATTTTCTGCTCATCCTGTACATTCGCATTATTATCAACCGCCTTTTCTTTATGTTCTGTTTCCTCAACTCCTGTCTTTTCAGGCTTTTTTATCATCTCCGATTTTGCGGGAGCATCCTCCGACACCCCTGTTTCGGAAACAGCTTCCGTTCCTGTTCCTTCGGCAGTCATTTCTCCAGCTTCTGTGGTTTTTTCTGCTGCCACATCATTGAATGGATTATTATTGTCATTCTCTATATCCACAAATGTATCCTCTGTACCATTTACACCTGCAAATGGGTCATCATTTGCGCCGATATTTGCAAACGGATCGTCTGCCGCACCGACAGCTTCCGTATCGCCTAAATCAAGTTCACTCTGCAATAAATCTTCCATGTTTTTCTTTTCTTCACTCATAATTTTTTCCTCCTTAAATTCTTTGTTTGTTCTTTACCTTTACTTAATTTTCTCTCTAAAAAACTCACGCCGCCTCCTTTGCAAATGCGCCTATACACGCATTTTTATATGGAGTTGTATGTAAAAGCCTTCTCCGCTTTACCACGGGTCGGCTGAGTTTCTTACACACGCTGCCGCATATGTCAACTCTTTCATCAGCGATTACATCACCAAGAGTTAAGCTGCTGTCATTGAACTGATAATCCAAACTAAGTATTTGTACACCTTCATTTCTACTTCTTTCTTCTCCGAAGTGGCTTGCCAGAGCCCAGCGCATAGCGTTATTAGCGATAGTTGAAAACTTATACTGTTTCAAATCATCACGCTCGTCATATTGCTTTACCGCACGCATAAATCTGAATATCACCACATCGTAAAATTCGTCCATCGGCAAACCTCTGTACTTCA
Source organism: Hominilimicola fabiformis (assembly GCF_020687385.1). Classification (NCBI taxonomy): domain Bacteria; kingdom Bacillati; phylum Bacillota; class Clostridia; order Eubacteriales; family Oscillospiraceae; genus Hominilimicola; species Hominilimicola fabiformis. Next base: position 19,035 of record NZ_JAJEQM010000023.1, on the reverse strand, counting down.
GGAAGTCCTCTACTAAATAGTGATGCTCCGCCAAAAATTGTTCTTGTTTCTCCGTAAGCATTCTTCTTTGTTCTGTCTTGTCCTTCATTGTTTTTTCCTCCTTAAAAATAATTTAAAATATAAAAAAATACGCCCAAGAAATTCTTAAACGTATTTATTTTCCGTAATATTTCGTTGTTTTTCCTAATAAAAAACGGCTATGGGCGCACTGTCCCCTTGGACAGAACTCTCACAACCACTTAACTACAACCACTTTAACTACAACCATTTATGCTTTTATTATATATTGGAAAAATGCTGATTACAAGACCATGTGCAAAAAAAATCGGGGTAGAACAAAAAAATTTTATAAAAAAATAAGCGATATGACGGAAAACTTACCGCCATATCGTTTATTATACTATTAATTTCCTTTTTCTGATTTTGAATATACCTAAATATATTATGCTTTTGGTGCTGTCTGCTTCAAAAGCTCCTCATATTTTGACCGTTCATCCTTGCTAATATTCATAGTGTCCATTGCCTGCTCTGCGGTCATTTTTAACTTATCCATCATATTACGTATTGCAATCACTATACCTTTTTCCATACCTTCCGCAAGGCTTTCCTCAATTATACCTTTACTTAAGTTGCACATATCCGTTACCTCCTTATCAAATGCCTGAGTCATTTTAATATCAAATTCATTCTGTAAAATCTGTTTCTTTTCTTCCGGCTCTATCTTCGCTGATAATAATGTTTCCAACAATCTCAGTACATTATTTCCCTTACCGCCCGAGCCGAGACATATCATCACTGCTGTCATTAAGTCATAGTTTTGTATAGGCTCTTTTACATTACCTATTATATTTCTTTCTGTTAATGAATAGCTTGTAATGCTGTCTTGTCTGTTCTTCGGCGGTCTGGCACAAACCCATATTGAATATACTTTCTTTATATCAGCATATCTGGATTGAGTAAATTCCGTTCCATACTGCGCTGAAATCATTCTGCTGCAATAGTATATGCCGCGTTTTATTAAAGGATACCCCGGGTAAAAGTCATTTTGAGCCTCTACATTTATTATTAGCTGAATTAACTCTCCCGATACAGGAGCAGACGCCATAAAGCGAATATCGTATGTAACAGTACCCTCTGTAAGAGTTGCGTCCTCATTCGACAAACCTCGTATTGACGGGTTAGTTTCATCGGGATTTACCGCAACCTCTGCAATCTGAGGCTCACTTTCAATGTATTTCTCCGCTATATCCTGTATATTACTGTTTCGGTATTCTTCAACGCAATCCTTTAATATCCACGCAAGTATTGATTTATCGGCAAGTAAACGTTTACAAGACGCATCTACTGCCGCACCCTTACCAGCGCCGGATATATCCTTTGCCAGAGTATTTTCATATTCCATATATTTTTACCTCCGCTTATGTTTATATAATATCATACTAAACTCGTAATTTCAAGTCACTATTATTATTGTTTACAAATTATTTCAAGTTCTTAAACAGACGGAAGCAGATAATAATATCTGCTATTACCGTCTATTTACTTGTTGATATTATACTAAATCGTGTCGTCTGCAATTAAACCTTCTGTTAAATTATTGACTGCTACGTGTAGTATTTCCATATACGAAACATCTGTTTTTAACCACGCATCATAGCATACAGATAAGGGACATTCAAATTGAAGTAAAAACTTTATCTGTTCCTCATTCAAATAATCCTGCTCCAGCAATGAAAGATATTCGTCATATATCGTATGTTGGTATGCCATTTCCATAACATACTCACTGGGTTTCTTTCTAAGTTCATCGCAAAATTCCATTTTCTCTGCTGATGCCCGCTCATATAACAAGCTCCGTAATTCCTCCGTTGAGAGTTTTTCTAAATCAAGCGTATTAACTTTATTCATTTTGCCCTCCTTTACCACCAGAACAGATGCGGTCTGAGTGTCAGCGTCAGCACCATTATGTAAAACAGCGCCGATATACCTATTTTAAGATACATTGTAATAGGAATATCCCCACACATCACATCATTTGCCGTAGCCACATATTTCTTGCATTCTTTCACATATTTGTTTATATCGCGTATAAACATAATAACCGTTAATATAAATAATACCTTGTAAAACATAAATTTATCCTCCTTGTTTCATTCTTTTTCTGTGTATTTTACTACTTCTTCACGGGCAACCTCTGATATGATGCTATCATAAGCATCCCAAAAGTCATCATCACCGCTGATTTTATCCTTTATTACTTCTGCAACAGAATTATCCTTTAACAGTTGCTCATATTCCGCATCTGATAACAACTCCGTTTCCTTTAACTTTAAAACCTGCGTTCTAAATTGACTAAGCATATCCTGAGAAATCATAGATTCTGATATTTCCGCCATAAACCGTTCCGACATCTTCATCGGCTTTTCCACAATGGAAATGGAATAATGCCTTTCTGAATAATAGCCGTCTATATAGCATTCAAATGAATTTTCATCCGTTTCCTCTATATAATCATCATCATCTTTCCAATCTGGAATACAGCCATCTTTCATTTCTTTTTTTAATTGTTTGAGCATACTTATTTTAGCGCTGTTCAAATCTGTAAATATATCTACATCATGACCGTAATCATCATTTGCCGCCCAGTCTTCCTCAAGAACATACACATTACATTCTTTCGCTTCGTCTTCTATGCTCGAAACAGGTTTCACCATATCCGGCGCTAATATAACGCTGTCAAGACATATGTCATTCAGACTTTTAGGACTGCCGTATATTTGGGAAAATCTTTCTTCAAGCTTTCGTATATCCGGTTCTAATATCGGCGGTTCAAAGGTACAATAGAAATCTGAAGTGTCATTATCGGTTTCTTTATCAGCTTCTCCTATCCGTATTTCGTATATTCTACCGATAAGTCCCTCATAATCACCATTTTCCGTTCCTATAACCTCTTCACCGATAATATACTCGACGCCGTTACTGCACAAACATTTTTCGCCCTGTTTATTTATAATCATAATTATTCCTCCTCCATATCTTCATCAAGACTTATTCCGCGCATTTCAAATACCGCTTCTCTGAACATATCCTCTGCGTTTTCTTCGGTTACATCAGATATAGTACACAAGATTGAACAGCCTTCCATCACGGTCATAACATTATAATCATCAACCGAATAGGAATACAAGTCCTTATATGCCACTTCCTGAAGCAAGCGCATTGTGGTTTCCGAACAGCCCTCAAATGCCGCCTCATCATTGACGAAATTCATAAAGCTGTCATGAAAATCCTCAGTTCCCATATCCACAAGATATTGCTTACACTCACTGCCCAGATATTCAAAGAAACTGCCATAACTCATATCGTCTGCGAGCGCATCCCATATAAGCGCAGATGAAATCTCGTTATACACAAGCTGTCCTCCTGCGGTCGCGTCGGGATTGTAATATACATGTGTAAAACCGCTGTCAGTCTTGAAAAACTTGTCCTTATCAAGCACATCACTATACTTTTCAACAAGCAAACTGTCATTGTACTTTCTCATCTTTTCATTGTTATAGGCGAAAATATAAAAGTTATAATCGCCCATTCCATAAAAACAGCGTATAAAGTATGTATATTTCTCAGTTACAACCTTATAAAGATGTATATCCGCAAACTTGTCCGCAAGCTTAAAGCCGTTATGAAGTTCACATATATAACGCATAGTTGCCCTGTCTTTTAAAATAGGCGTAGGCGATTGCTCTTTCAGATACCGCTCCAGCTCGCCAATTTCCACCCTAAATTCGGTTGTATTCAAAGCATCGGTTCCGTTATGCCAAGTAGTCCAATACTCTGTACCAGACATCCCAAAATCTCCGCGCAAATGACCTATATACCCGCAGTCTTTACTATAACAATCTTGATAAATATATTTCTCATCCTCAGCATTAGCCGCTTCAAGCTTATATTTAGGGATTTCTATGCCTGCCATTTTACACACAACTTCCGAAAAATATTTTAATTGCTTTTTCATATCACCATAATCAAAATATGCAGCCTTTCCCTCGCCCTCCGGTAATTTTTCACCTTTTACCACAAGAGTTAAAAGGCGCGCAATTTCCTTTGTGGAAGGATAACTATTTCTTTTAGGAGTGTTGTTCGTATATAAGCACATATAGGCTTTCTTTGAGTCGCTGAATATACTGCCTATATAAATTGCTTCATAGCCACTATCGCTTGTTACAATAATTGTATCATCGCTCATATAGCCATCAATATAATAATCCTTGTTAATATCATCTTCTGCGATAATTCTGCCTGCTTCCTTGATTTTCTTTGCTAATTCATATATTTTTGACATATTTTTATCCTCATCTTTCTTTTTTACCTTACATAACCATAATACGAGTTTTATCGTAACCTGCTCATAAGAATCTCTCTTCCATTTTCATTTTTAACAACATAGCAAGTTACAAACACTTTCTTATCATAAAGCTCTTCTATTATTGTTCTAAACTTATCAAGAAAGTTCCATGCGTCAATTTCCTTATCAAATTTGTTTCTGGAATATTCTGAAAAACGAATGCTTCCCCCTTCCCGACTTTCTAATATATCTGCCCTAATTCTAAACATATCTTTACAGTAATACGCATCAACACCAAGAACACATGTTCTTATAGTTACGTTACTCATATTTTTTCTCCTCAATTTAATCAGTTACATTTTCCGCAGGTCTGTTGCAAGCAGCTCCGTTATACGCAAAGCTGTGCGGACTTTTACAAGTATTTTGCCGAGATGATTTTCACCAACTTCGTTTACCATACCCCAGAATGTATCGCCCCAGTTATTGCCTTCGACTAATTCCTCATTTCCTGTCGCAAGCAACTTCTGTTTTAGTTCTTCATTCTGAGAGAATTTTGCAAAAACAACCTCAAACATAACAGAAAGCTTTACTTTTTCCCAATCGGAAATCAGTTCTATCTTTTTGCCTGTTTTTTTAGCAACTATCGCCCGCATAGAACAAAAACTCTCCTTTGTCTGCAGGTCTGTTGCCTTTTGTGCCTGAAAAGCTGCCTCTGCATTGGCAAACTTCAATCCTTTATAATATAAAGGACTGTCAGCAAAATTACTTAAAAAAGCATATTCTCCTCTAAAATCACTAATCATTTTCATTCTCCTTATCTTTCTCCGCATTTTCTTTTGAAACATTACCATTAAGCAATTTGGCTTTCTTAATTATACCGTTCTTCAAAAAGAAGTCCGATGTATTATCACAGCCGCGTATGCTTGTTGTAATAATAAATCCGTCTGCTTCATACGAATCACAGATAAGAAGTCCGTTCAGAATATCAGTTGTATTACAACCGCAATCCTGCATGGTTTTCTCATCTATTTCCGCTTCGACTATAATTCGTATTTTCTGCATATTTTTTCTCCTTATCTCCTATCCTTCATAATATCAAGCTCAATATCGTCCTTGCACATCTCGCTCGTTCTGTATATCTTCTTACAGAATTTTTTGAGTGAAAACTCATTATTCTTACCCTTATCAAGCAAAATGCCTGTGACGGTAAATTTATGGCTTGACTGCATTTCCTTGAACTTATCCTCAAATTCATTGGATATATTGCTATTACCGTCAGTTATAAAGACAATATCAGCGTCTTTCCAGTCACCGTCCTGTATTAAGTCCATAGCCTTGTTAAGCGGCATTTCAAAGTCTGTATTGCCGCCGAGAAAGGTTTCCGATGCTTCAAACATTCGCTCACGCATATATGTATCGTCTGCAGGAAATATATGCGTCTTGATTTTATCGGAGAAATGTATCAGCGCAAAATTACGCTTATTATCATGGCAAATCTGCAAAAGTATCATTGCCATAGCCATTCCCCACGCCTGATTATCGCCGTAGGTAGAATACGATTCGTCAAGACATACGATTATATCACCCTTGCCTTTAGATATAGGCTCGCGTCTGCGGTACTGTTTTAGCTGCTTATTCTGATATTTCCTTGCAAATACGGGTATTGTTTTCGGGTCGGAAAGTAATGATAATTCAGACGTCAACGCCCTTGATATGCTGTTGCCTGATGTAATATCATAAACCTCTCCGCGTCCGAACTCATAGCCGTTTTTCTTCTTATTGGAATAAATATCCTTATATCGTCCCAAGAACTTAGCTACATACGCTAACTTTTCAGACTTAGACACACGCTCCAGCAATTCAGAGTTAAACTCGTTCTTCGGCATATTCATATCACCGTTTCCCCAGCTTAGCAGCACAAAGCGTATAGTTTCTGCACTATCCATCGCCTGCGTCAACGCTGACACAATAACCGTCTGTAATTTCCTGCGATTTACATTAGCCGACCTGTCAGCCTGCTTTTGAAGATACGCATATTGTTCACGCTTACTTTTAAGCCTGTTTGCAAGGTTTACCGCCTTTTTCTCGGAGGGTGATGGCTTTTTCATTTCTTGCTTTAGCTGTTTATGAAGCTCGGCGCATTGTTCTGCCATATTCTCCATAGTATTCATGTTTCCGTCACCGCCGGACAAGGCTTTTGCCATACCGTTTAATCTTGGCATAAGATTGCGTATAAACACAATCGCCGCCTCCATTGCAGGCATTTCACAGCCCTCGCACACAGCTTTTCTTGACGCATACTCATCCTGTGTCAAAAGGCAGGACAATATAACCTTATTCACCTTCTTTGCTGTCGGACTTAAATCCTCATCATCAAGCATTTTAGGCGTAATCGTATAAAATGCCTGAAAAACATCGTTGATTAGCTGCTTAATTGACGAAAGATACTGTCTGCCCTCTGTTTCAAATTCTTTAATTTCAGGCGTCTTATCACGAATATCACGGAATATCTCACGTTCCAGACGTGTTGATTTCAGAACATTATCCGAAAACCCTTCTGATATTCTTTCTGATAAAATACCCGAATTTAATATATCTTCTATTGATTTAAAATACATAATTGTTTCTCCCTTACACTAATTCCGACGAATGTTTTCCGATATATTTTACATTTCTGTCCGAGCCGGCATTTTGAGCATAAAGCTCAATAAACCGCTGAACAACAATAGGTAAATTACTTACAGGCTCGGTTATATCCTCAAACTTACCTTGCTGATTTTGCTTTGTGCAGACATACACCTGCTCCCCATCAGCATTTGTTTCAATATCGCCGTTTAGGTGATAAAATCTGGTTCCGCCTGTTCTGGCATGAAATTCATCATCATAAATTAAACCGCATACTACCTTTATTTCTTTTCCCATAATATTTTCTTTTCCTTTCATCAAATTACAGAAAAGGAGAGATGTATCTCTCTCCTTTGTCTGCTATATAGGTGTTATTTAGAATGGCAAGGTGTCCTCGTCAACTTCCTCATCACCGAAATCGCTTCCAAAGCCGGGAAAATCATCAGGAAATCCGTTAGCATCTCCAAAAATATCGCCGGCAGGAACTCCGTCAGTGGTATTGGGTGTTGTATTTGCATTACCTTTAGCCTGTCCGCCCTGTTTCTGAGGCGCATCTGCAAAGCCAACTTCACTCGCTGATACTTCAAAGCCATAATGCGTCACACCGTCCTGCTCCCAATTTCTGGTCTGCAGTCTGCCTACGACATATACCTGCTTGCCTTTGTGGAAGTTACGACCTACAAATTCCGCCGTGCTTCTCCATACTACAACGGGTATAAAATCCGCTTGCGGCTGTGCATCGCCGTATTTCGGTCTGTCTACTGCAAGAGTAAACCAGCCCTTTGATATCTGCTTTTCACCTATTTTTCTCACTTCGGGGTCTTTTGTCAATCTACCCATAAGTATAATTTGATTTAACATGCTTCTTTCTCCTTTTCTCTGTATAATTCCATAATCTTGTTATATATCTGAACACTGTTACGATTTGCTTTCGTTAGCTGCTTCAGCGTTGTTTCGCTCCTGTTTTTCTCATATTCATTCTTTAGCTCAGCGCGCTGTTCACAGCATTGCATATACAAATCCAATAACAGTGGGAATACAATTTTACTACTCTGCTTATCGTAATAAGACAAATCCATACTTTCATCTCCAAACAATTACGCTGACTGTTCGTATGTTTCTCTAAGCGGTACAACAGTAAAGCCTTTCTGCTCATACACTTGTTTGCTTAAACTTTCAAGCTGTTCATTGGCTTCCTTCACCTTATCGCGGTCTGTATCAGACGTACATTCAAGCTTCTGTAATTCAGAAAATACGCGTACAAGCTCCGTTCTTGCTTTTGCAAATGCGCGGTTGTTTGTACTATTACTCTGAAAATCCTCAAATGCTTCATCTGCCATAGCAATAAGGTCGTTAATACGGCTCTGTATCGGGTTATCGCATATTTCCGTCAGCACAGCGGATATTGTGTCACGCTCCGCAGGTGTTGTCCAGAAATAGTTTTTGAGTATCATCAAATCCTCCACCGATACCGTATCGTGTCCGTTAATATATGCCGCCGCCTGCACAATAGGCGTAAAATTAAAGAATTTACGGTCAGAAATATGTATTTCTTTTCGTCTTAAGGTACACAGAATATCGTCCATAAGCTCGTTGATACTGTCCGGAACCTTAATGCACTTAACCTCGTTCTGCATTTCGCAAAGCTCTCTCAGCGTAATCGTTGTCAGATTAGCATTTACAGCAGGCGTCTGTTTCTGCTTCAGAATAGCCTGTCTGTTTGCTTTTTCCGCAACATACTCCGTTACAACTTTGAGGTCAAAACGGTCATATAACGGTTTTAAAATCTGATTCTCCGGCTCGGAGAAATCAGGAATTTCATTACTTGCCGAGAAAAACGATATTGCGGGAATATTCATTGTCTGTCCCTCATTCGTATATACGCGCTCATTAAGCGCCGTAAGCAATGAATTTAAAATACCGTCGTTTGACTTGAAAATCTCATCAAGGAATATAATATGGCTGTCAGGTATCTTGCCCTCCGTTATTATTTTAGGGGCGGTATCCTTAACAGCGCAGACAATTTCCTTTATAGCGTTAAGCTCTTTGGCAAGCTTATTCGCTTTTTCAAGACTTTCAGCCTTTCCGTCTATCTCGTACTGCTCATATGCTTTCTTAACTTCATTAAGCTTCACGCTGTATGATGTGTCTTTTTCAAGCTCGCTGTGAGGCATATTGCCGGGAATAATACTTGACAAATCAAGCCTGCCGAACAACTGCTCCTCGTCCGTCTGCTTTGACATAAGACGCTCAAACTGCTTCGCGCCTGTTATGCGCTTACGAAAAGCGTTTATGCAATACGATTTAGCCTGTCCCGTATCACCGAGTATAAAGAGATTCTTCTTTGCAAGCAAAGCGACTGCTATACACTGTATAAGCTCGTCGCGTTCCGCCGCCTCCGTTGCCACTTCATCCATTACTGCCTTAATTTTTGTGTTATTCATCTATTTTTCCTCCATATTTTTGTTTATGTATTACAGAAACATTGCAATCAGCACTTACGAAGCAATGTATGTATCCATGTACTTGTATCTTCACTGTCAACCATTTTACAATAATATTTGCCTGTTCGATGGTCGTATGCATACTGTGTTGTATATGTATCTGAATACATTTCAGACATACAAAACATCTCAACACCATTAACAGTACACCAATACAATGGCGGTAATACATTAAGCGCATCTTCATATTCTTGCTCTGTGACCCGGTTCAGTTTGCCTGAAAGAATACGTTCCCTTTCTATTTTCTGAAATTTATCCGTTTCCATAACTTGAAAACCTGCTTGTATTTTTACTTCATTTTCTCTAATCCGAGACTGCAAAAATTGTTTTCGCTTTTCATCCTTGCTTTCTTGAAGTGAAGCTTTCAGATGTTTCAAGTCATTCGTATAATACTGATTAGCGCGCTGTATTGCTTCATCTGCCGTTTCGCCTTTTTCTGCAAATCCATAAGTCGTCATTGTGTCCATTTCCACAATTACCAATTTATCATCATACATCATAATTAGTCTCCGAAAATTACGCAGCCTTTTTAGCTTTTGACACTGTTTTCTTAACCTTACGCTTTACTTCACGTTTGCGCGTATTCACAAGCATATACTCACTCAAGCCATTGGAAACGTATAAAATTCCGCCGTTTGTTAAATGAATATCCGCCTCTGTTTTAATTACTTTCGCCATATCCGTGAAATGCTTAGCGTTATAGTAAAACTCGCGTCCTGCGCCGTCTGTGATTTCTGCCGGAATGTCTACCTCAGTTGAGGCTTCTGTGCTTTCTACTGAAATATGTATGCTGTTTTCATTGAATTTCATTGTCACAGGTGCAACATCTTCACCGAAATTTGCAATCATTGATACAGTTTCTATCATAGTCTGCATATCGTCCGCCTTTACTCTGGCAACAAGCTTTTTATCCTTTGCCTCTAAAAGACGGCTAATGTCAAGAAACGGCTCATATATTATTCTCGTTGAAAACAACATGTCCGGTTTTACAAATACCACTTTCCCGTCACTTAGTCCGATTTGAAGCTCATCCTTATCCTCTACTGCGCTTGCCAAATAAAAAAATGACTGTTTGGGAATAGTAACAGACAGCTTTCCGCCACACTCGCATTTGTTTTCCGTAACAGTCAATCTACTTATATCACATGACGCGGCTCTCACCGTATCCGAATATATATCCAAATGTATTCCTGTTAATGACGGCTTTTTATCGTCACTTCCAACTGAAACAGATGTTTTGGAATACAAACTGCATATACCCTTGATTTTTAACAAGCTATCGGGATATGGAATATTGATTTGCGGATAATTCCTCGCTTCAATCACAGGAATGTCGTAACGACAATTACCGCTTTTTATACCGAGCAGTTTGCCGTTATACTCCAGAATAATATTATCACCGCTCATACGGTCTGTAATATTCAAGAACATCCGTGCGCTTACAACAAAACTTCCGCCTTCCTCAATATTAGCCTTGAATTTGCGTTTTATTGAAGTTTCAATATTGCTTGCTGTAATATACATAAAACCGTCGTCCTCGTTACATTCCACCAGAAATCCTCTAAGTTCCATCTGTGAATGCGTCTGCGGAACAATCCTTATCATAGATTTTAGATAGTCAAACAAGACGTTTCTGTTAATTGTTACTTTCATTTATTCCTCTTCCTTTCAAATCTTTTCTAAAATACCGTTATCAAGCAGATACATTCCAAAATTATATTCGGTTTTGGTTATATGATATACATATCCCCGTGCTTTATCTATCATTTTGCACAGCATATACTTGCCATTTTCACATTTAGGCAAGTAATCATTTCTAAGCTGAAGTATTACAAAATTCTTTCTGCTCATATAGTTTAGCTGTACTATATCATGACACTCCGTATCTTCATCGGGCTTATGTATTCTATATACAAACTTTTTCTGTAATACCATTTGAATTTTTCCGCATTGCATAGGTGCTTTACCATCTAAGAAACCGTATAAATCGCATTCCTTTTCGAGTATTGCTTCCTCTTCTTTGCGCTTTTTCTCCTTCAGCTCTAACTGTATTTTGTATTCTGCTTCTCGTTTCTGACGCTCATTATACTTGACTACATATTCCATCTGTTTAGACAGAATATCGTGCATATCTGCCTCAGTTACAATATCGCATCCTGCAAAGTCCTCTCTTGCAGGCTCGGGATAATTTGAATTTACCAGATAACATTCTCCCAAATCGTGATATGTTTTGCTTCCGACAATTTCTTTCTTTTCACCAAATTGCGTATAAAAGGTCTGTCCGAATAAATATGTGCTAATCATTTTTCCTCCTTAACTTGCAAGCAAATCAAACAACGAAATCTGGTCAGGATCATCATATTCAGCTTTACTATGCCGTTTTTTGCTTGAAAATGCGGCTGAAACACTGATTTCTACCTCTGTATGAACTCTTACAGGCGGTATATACAGCTTCAATTTTTCCTGATTATCTGTCTTGACCTCTTCAACATTGTTTTCGTCTGCTTCTGTGATTTGTGTTTCTTCTGTTCTGTCATGAATTATCGCCATCTTCTTAAAGGCTTCGGATAAATCATCAACCTCAGATTTAATTCCAAGCGTCAATTCCTTAGCAAGAAGAGTCGTCATATCTCTGCATTCACTCATTGCCGCCAAACCTTCGTCTGACAAATTACCCTCTATAATAGTGGCAACAGCCAATTTTGACGCCATCAGCTTTAATGCGCGCTCCTGCATAACTCCTTTATAATAGAGCATATACACCTCAATTCGCGGCGCTGTCTGATTTATTCGCCACGAGCGACGTGAGCTTTGACGGAAAGTAAATAAGTTATAGCCGATATTGTAATACACCAGCGTTGTAAACGCATTCAAATCCAAGCCTGTTTCCACAAGCGACGGATTTGTTATAAGTACGTCAATACCTTTTCTGACCTTATCCTCTACCCATGTTTCACGCTTATCTGGCGGAATATTAACACGCAGAATTTCCGTTATGTATCCTTTTTCGGATAACAGATTTTTTAGTTTTTCCTGTGTATCAAGCCGTACCCAATTAGTATAAATCAGAACACGCTCACCGTTTTTGACCTTGCGCTCCACAATATCAAGCGTTGCTAAGTCCTTTTCGCTTAAATCTTCTGGTGCTGCTGTATCTCTCGGTGTTATAATTGGATTTTCTTTATCCTTATAAATCGGATGTATAACAGGGTCTTGATTATACGGTTGTTCGGGATATGTCGATAAAAGCTGAAGATATTTTGACATAATTTTTTGTGATGCTTTCCTATCATTACGCATAATGCTGACAAGTGCATTTTCTATTCTGTCATATTCCTTCTTAACTTCATCACTCAGTGATAATTCAATAGGTATTTCCTCATAATCAGGCAAAGCCTTACCCATATCATTAAGGGATAAGAACACCGCCGATTCAATAAGAAACCTTGAATATACCAATGGAGAAACACCCGGTAACTGACGTTCACGCACTTTAGAACCTCGCGAACGGCTGTTCTCGTTGTACTCACTGACTTCAACCTCGAACACTTCCTCTGTAACTCCGTACTCGCTGTTAAATGCAGTAGGATTATCGTATGCCTTGTTATCAGCAAGCATAAGATTTGGCGCAATACGGTAAAGCAGATAGAAAATACCGCTTGAATAACCGTTTACAAGAGTTGCCGTCATACCGATGACTTTCTTACTGCATCCTACAAGGTTAGCCATTGCATTGCCTTGTCCGCTGTCGCCCTTGTACTGATGTAATTCATCGCATAAAAGTCCGTCAACTTCCTTTATATGCTCAGCAATATATCCGCTTAAAGTATAGCGTCTATATCCTCCGAGCGCCGGAAATATCATATCAGGATTAGAGATAATATCATTCAATTTTTCTATGACTTTTTTATCCTTAGTTCTTTCTAAATGCGAATACGCAAAATCACGGTACACATACCCGTAATTGCCTATCTTCACCCATTTATTATGACGTAAAGAATAGTCATCAGGATTATATGCCGTCCATAAATTCGCACCGCATTCCTCACACTTATGATTTTTGTTATTTTCTTTCTTAAAAAAGAATTGATTTACTTTTACTTTGTACTTAGTACCGTCATCGTTTAATTCTTCCATTATCACAGCGCCGCAATCAGGACATATATATGCGCCTTTTCCTCTGGAGTACCGCACGGCTGGACGCTTCATATATCCGTCCCTTGCGCGTTCCTTTGACAAAATAACATATACTGTACTGTTGTTTTTGGTGTAATCCTTATACACCGCCTGCAATTCAGTAATATTATGAATTACAGCCGCCTTTGTGTTTGGAAGTGTTTCATAAATCTCACGAACCCATTTTCCTGTAACATGTGATGGTGACAGCACTACATTAAAACTTTTTTTACCGTTCTGATATGCCGCCAGCGATGCCGAGCCGATTTTGGTCTTGCCGCTGCCGCATTCTGCAATTATCATTGCAACCTTTGCTTCATCAAGCCTGCGTTTGACTGCTTCTGCCACAGCAAGCTGAGCAGGATATAACTCATACCCCGTATGGCTTTTCAAATATTTGTTGATGTCTTTCAGTATCGGACATATATCCTCTGTTGCAGGATCATACAACGGAGTAAACGAATCTTTGATACGTTCTGCAATTACAGTTCCGTATTCCTGCAAGTATTTTGATACTGAATTGATGTCTTTGAAATCGTTTTGTGATTTGTCTGCATTCGGTATTGATATAGCTCCCGAAGCAAGACCTCTGTTCACAATATCAATAACGTCCTTTTCATCATTACGCATACGAAGCATATACGCGTCAAAGCTCTGTTCTATTGACAAAACTTCAAGCGGTATCAGTATTTCGTTTTTGATAAGCTCATCAATGATGAAATCCTTAAATTCGGGAATAAGTGGTACAGAAATCTTTTTATCAATTTCTTCAAACAGCGCATCCCTATCATTTTCCTTACAAAAAATGTACTTCTTTTGTTTTATGCTCTCCTTTCTTTTTTCTTCGTCCTCTTCCGTATCCTTTTTTTCATCATCAAGAGCTATAAGCATAGCTTCTGCATACACACCGTCGTGTGACAGCTTCCTGCGGCATTGCTTTTTCTGTGTACTGATAATTACACGGTGCTGCTCAATTTCAGCCTCTACTGCAATTCCTCCGTACATAGCATCGCTCATACCTCTGACTTGCTCAGGATACCCGCCGAACCGGATAGCCACCATGCTGCGTTTGCCGTTTTCTTTATGATACACAAGAGTATCAGAAAAACATTTCAGCAATATGTCTTTATCATGATGGATTATCGGTACTAACTGAGGTAGTTTCCTCATTTCTGCATTTTCCTCCTTACTTTAAATTTTTATATGAAAAAAACACAAATCTACGCTAAAAAGCAATATACTTGTGTTTTGTTTCCGTAATATTTAATTGTTTTTCCTAATAAAAAACGGCTATGGGCGCACTGTCCCCTTGGACAGAACTCTCACAACCACTTAACTACAACCACTTTAACTACAACCATTTATGCCTATATTATATATTGGAAAAATGCAGATTACAAGACCATGTGCAAAAAAAATCGGGGTAGAACAAAAAAAATAAAGAGATATGCGGAAATTATATTCGCATACCTCTTTACATCACAAAAATTCATTTTATATAATCCTTATTTTTGTAAAATCTAAGTTTTAATCATTAACTACTCTATATCATCCATATCTAATGCACCATTAGCCATCATATTTTGAAATGATGTATATTTCTTTAATTCCTCTGCTGCTTCACTGCCGCAATACTCTTCTATCGTTTCTGTAAAAGATTGAAAAAATATCATATCCATTTCTTCATCGGTCAGTCCCATATCAATCATTCTTTTAAAGAGTGCTAAGCCTATTAAATCGCGTTCAGAATAACCATCCTCTTTCAGCTGTTCAATTTCTTCATCACTGAATATTTCCCTAACCTCTTTTGGATACATAAAATACTCCTTTTCTTTTACATATACTTCTAATCAAGCTTTTCTATATCAAGCACTATCCTCGTTATCTTTGTATAACGGATATGATAATTCCCGTATTTTTCATAAGCATCCCAAATACAACCGTTTAGATGTTTTAACTCCTCGTTATCTGTTATAGTGCGTCGAAATCTGCCAAAACCTATGTATGAAGGAAGTTCGTTTACATACATCTCCTGTCCGCCTCTCAATGCGCATGGTATATCAAGACTAAAAGTAATTAGACATATTAAAGACACACACGCAATAAATATCGTTACTCCTAAAGTTTCGTTGTCCATATCGTCATCTTTTATTCGTTTCTTCCAAATAAAAAACAAACTGATGACTAACACAATAAATGAACCAATCAAAAAATCCAGTATATCATATAACCCTCCAAAATAATTTTCTCTTCTGTAAATTTATTTCTTATTCCTAAGTTTTAATATAATAATTATATCTCTTTCTTGTAAATTCGTCAATTATTATATTAAACAAATATACAGTATTATAACAATTCCGTAAACAAATCACTTTCCACACTGATAATATCGTCAAATTTAACTGTCGTTCCATCGGTCATCTTAATCTGATTGTTATATACATCAAGCTTTTTTACCGTTCCTGTAATTGTCAGGTATTCGCCGCCCTTTTTTTTCGTATCAGGGTTAAAATATGTTATTGATACCAACGGCTTATTATCCAAATGTTCAGCAATCATAAGCAATTTTTCATTTATTAAAGCCTTTTCGCTTTCGTCAAGCTCTATTTTAGCATCTGTAATCCGCGCTGTTTCCTTTACCGCGTCTCCATAGCACGGAAGCGCAGCGAATGGCGAAAACTGCGCCGCACGGTCAATCATAGACATGTGCGAATGTGTAATAGATTTATGATGCGGCAGATTTATAATATCATCATATTTATTGGAATGATTCTCTGTATTCAAGACTTATGACCTCCAATCTGCCCGTTGCGCTCAATCGTAGTAGCGCCTTCTGCAAGGTTCATTCCCTTTATAATGGCGTTTTTACCGTATTTCTTTTTTATATCAAGAATGGCTTTCTGGACATTCTTTTCATCCTGACGTTCTTTTTCCTCTGTCGCCCTCTGTTTTTTGACCTCTTCATAATCTGTAAATAAATCAAGCTGTTCAAAAGCAGGCTTCATCACGGTTTTTTCATCAATAACGTGATTAGCCACAATATATGCACGTCTGATAAACATATCCTTATTAACTATTCTGTCATATAGCTTCATAGCAGCATTTACTATATCTTTTGTGGAAGATGTTTTCTGCTCCAGATTTATTGTACCGTGTGCATGCTTTGGGACTTTTCTTCCGTAATAATCTGTAGTAACCTCACCTTTATATGCTTTTCTCTTATCAGCAGTATTCAAGTTTTCTATATCATATCCCACTGTTAAAACAATTTGGTCTGTCACCAACCCTTTATCCACCAAATCAAGCGCAAGCAAATCCGCCATTTCCCGAACAATGAGCTTTGCCTTATTAAAATCATACGGACAATGCAATACCTGTCCCGAGCCAATACTGTTATTACTCGGCTTATATGCTTTTATATCTGCCATAGTACACGGTTCATAGCCCCATGCGTGGTCTATGAGAAGCTCCGCGTTAATCCCGAACATCTTATACAGTAAATCCTCGTTATAGTAATCAGTTTTCTTTCCTATCGAACAGCAGGCAATATCGCCCATTGTCATTAAACCGATTTTCTCTAATTTCTTTAAATATCCTCTACCGACACGCCAGAAATCAGTGAGCGGTCTATGATTCCATAGCAGTCTGCGATATGACATTTCATCTAACTGAGCAATCCGCACACCGTTCTCGTCTGGCTCAACGTGCTTTGCTACAATATCCATTGCAATCTTCGCAAGATACAAGTTTGTGCCTATACCTGCGGTTGCCGTAATACCCGTTTCCGACAGAACATCTTTAATCATTTTCATTGCAAGCTCGTGAGCTGTCATTCCATATGTATTGAGATAACCAGTAACGTCAATAAACACCTCGTCAATGGAATATACATGTATATCCTCCGGCGCAATATATTTGAGATAAATGTTATAAATCCGCGTACTGTATTCTACATAATGCGCCATTCTCGGAGATGCGACAATATACGAAATTTCAAGATTCGAGTTTTGATTGAGTTCAATATCATTATGTGATGAACCACTAAAAACGCGTCCGTCAGCATAATTTAAACGCTTAGCATTAGCGGCTTTCACCTTTTGAATTACTTCAAAAAGTCTTGCTCTGCCTGATAGACCATATTTTTTTAGCGAAGGCGTAACTGAAAGACAAATTGTTTTCTGTGTACGGCTCTCATCCGCCACTACAAGATTTGTTGTCAGAGGGTCAAGACCGCGCTCAACGCATTCTACTGAGCCATAAAATGCTTTCAAATCTATTGCAATATATGATTTTTCCATATCTTATGCCCTCCGCTTCATAATTTATATACTTAGATTATACAAGAAAAAAACATATAAATCAATATTATACTACAAAAGATAATATAAAAAAGAAATACTATTATCCTTAACTCTAATAGCATTTTCTTTTTTACATAAACAATGAAATAAGTCTATTTGGTTCTTATATTCACACGTCCCACAGCAATGTTTTTGGCTTCAATCCCCTTATCATTCAGCTTGCTTTCAAGTTCAGATGCAATACTTTCTGCCACCTTAATTTGCACACAGGTATATGTCTTTTTGTACTTGTCACCAAATACATCACCTTTTATTTCTATAAATTCGTCCGAAATATCATCATCTAATATATTATATTCTTCACGTATCGACTGCATTTCCGATGGCGTTATCTCACGACCTACTTCAATGTTAAAACCCTGTCTCGGCACACAATTATTAATCATGTATATTGTGTTACCAAGGTCTTTAAATTCGCAGTGTCTTCTCACTTGTATCAACTGCTGATTAAGCGGTATTTCCTGTGATAATTTTCCCTTGATAGCATAATACAATCCATCATTTTCAATGATTACTCTGTTCAATCCTGTGTCATAAGATATGTTATCAACAACGAGCTTTCCGTCTTCCCACTCAAATTCGCTATCATTTATATCCTCCGGCGGATTCACAAGTTCTTCTACCGTAGTACCAAGAATTTCAGCCATTTTGCATGATGTTACCGTTGCAATGCTTTCAATGCATCGTTTTCCATTTTCCAAGCTGGAAATATACTGTTTAGGTTTACCTATTCGGTTTCCAAGCTCCTCTTGTGTCATTCCTTTTTCTTTCCTTAATTCCCTTATGGTTTTCATTGTCATTCCTCCCTAAATCTATATTCCCGTTCACTTGTACTGTTGTTAGTATTGTAACATAATTATATTACTTCGTCAAGTTTTTTCTTTTAATTGTTATATAAATATATTACTTTTGTCATTATGCCATTCAAGAAGGTAAAATATTTGTCATATAAAAACAAAGGATAATACGGGATTATCATTTATTCGATAGAATATGGCGATAATACTGATAATGTATTTGTGAA
>NZ_JAJEQM010000022.1 GCF_020687385.1 Hominilimicola fabiformis | reverse complement strand
CCTCCATAACAAATTGCACTGTAATATTATTATAATACCCCCCTGTGTTATTTGTCCATTTCTTAGGTACCACTATAGATTTTTATACCCCCTACATATCTTATAAATTCCAACAAGTTTTTTTAGTTGTTGGAACGTATAAACCGCACCACTAAGCCATTTTTTAATAATTCCAACGTTCCAACGATTTTTTCATATATATAAATATACGTTTATAAAAAAAATGTATTTATATACCATTTTATTTTTTACACGCACATATATATACATAACGTTGGAACGTTGGAATATATATATTAATTATTAATATATATATAAATATATAGATTTTATGCGGTTTGTAGTTGTTTTACACTATTCCAACAGAATTCCAACGAGTTCCAACGCTATTGGAATTTATTTAAAATGGTGATACATCATCTTTTACTTCAACATATTCATCATCATTTAAAATCATTTGTATATAACTCGCTTTACAACCGTAAACACTCATATTATGTAACCATTTTCCTTGAGGTGTTTTTATTAGTTTATTCCGCTTTGCAAGTTCCGGCATAACCGCACCATAATCAAAGCCGGCACGTTGCAGATATTCGGTAAGTACATTTTTATTTATTATCGCAACATCATCTTTTATTTTTCCCCATACTTCCCCATTATTATTAATTGAGTCTTTAAATCTGTTCATATTCTGTGATACCCAATTTACAGCCCAATTATATGCACGTTCAGAATTATCAATCTCTTTTTGTGAAGTAAGAAAAGGTTTAATATTTTCTATGCTTAAAGGTTTCTCACCTTTAAAAATACATTTTTCTGATAATTCATCAGATAATAATAAAAATGTCATTGCCATAAGCTGCTTATCTGTACTATCCGTATTGTCTTTTAACTTTGCAAATAAATCGTCATACCTGTTTTTTAGTTGTTCAAGAGGTAATTTTTTTATATATTCAATATATTCCTTTCCGGCAAAACCATAATTATCCCTTATTATCTGCATTGTAATATGACCGTCATTAATAATCTTACTTTGTGCAGCTATATTAATAATACGGTTTGAAGTTCCGCCGCCGCTATTATACTTTATAATATTTTCTTCTGCTGTCGTAATAAAACAGTTTGCCCAATGTCTAAGCTTTTTTATGCCGCCGCTTGCTGAACCTTGTATCTTTCCTTTACCCTCTGTTAAATTCATTATTAAAGTATCAAAATCATCTTTATTTTTAACGGTTTGCCCCTCATCAATAATAACCGGTAAAGAATAAAGAAAAGCCGCTTTCTCACTTAATGCGTATTCTGTTCCTCTGAATGATTGTATTAAAGCATTATTGTTATATGCACCTTTTCCCCAAACACTTGCAGCCACGCATAAAGCTACTGTTTTTCCCGTTCCTGTTCCGCCCCAAAGGTGAACAATAAAAGGTAAACCGCCTATACGCTCTATAAGTGGAGCGGAAAAACTCGCCGCCATTACAAGCCTTAAATAAATATTCTCACGAAGTAGCAAGCAATGTTTTTGCCATACTTCAAAATTACCTTTACTTTTTAACTGCTTTATAATATCTTTAAAGTTCAATTCACTGTCACATTTTATCTTATCCGAATACGGTACGAACTCATTATTTACCCAACCAAGTCTATTAACAGCTTTATATATTGGTATATTACTACTATTCACTTGTAATATATATTGCAAATATTTTATAATATCCTTTGCGGTATCTGATGTAATATCAATGCTGAAATTTGCAAGATTAACTATTTTAGTATTACTTGCAATTCGTTCACGCTCTACACTTATAAAATTCCACTTATCACCGATTGTATAAGCAATTACTACTGTTTCGGTGTTCTCGTTTATATTTATATATCTTGCCGTTATTAAAATTGGGTGGCTGCATATTAACACCGTATTTATATCACCCTCTTTGGTTTCAATTACTTTATATACTCCCGTATCATCTACGATATAGTTACCACATTTATAATTATTAAATAGTTCGGTATAATCTTTCGGAATATTTTTTATTGATATTTTTCCCGTACACATTTCTAACCTTTTTTGAATTGCAAAATCTTTCTTATAATGCTTTAATGTATTATTAAATTTTGTTTTAACTTTACACTTTTCCGCCGCCGATTTTACAATATTTAAACAGGTTTCAATCATTTCTGCACTGTTTTTATCAAATATGCTATCTAATAATTCTATTACATTTTGTTCTTCATACTGTAAAAAAGCACTTGTAAAAATGTTTTCAAGTTCATCACTGTTTTGTGCTATACTTTCGCTCAATCTTTTTCACCTCTTCCGTTTCTACAAGTCTTTTCTTTTCCTCAAAGTCCCCATAAAGCATAATATCACAATAATACTCTATTCGGTCAATATCTTTTAAAGCTTGTATATATTCACTTTTAAACTTGCATAAACTCATATTATGCGGCGGAATATAATATATTATAATCTGATGTAATCTTCTATAATACGCAATTAAAGCCATTTCAACAGATTTAAACCGCCTCACATATATTTTATTTATTACTCTGTTCAGTCCTTTTTCTATGTACTTTTCTTTTTCCGCCGGTTTAATACTAACTTTTTTATTAAATTCTATACCTAAGTTAAACTCAGTATTTAAAATTTTAACCGCCCCGATAAAATCAGTATTATAAAACATTCTTGTAAATTCAATAACATCTCCACCTATACCACAACCAAAACACTTGAATATATTTTTCTTTGGGTGTACTGAAAAAGATGGAGTCTTTTCGTGATGAAACGGACAACAAGCCTTATTGTGCTTTAAATTTATTCCGGCACGTTCTACAATATCAATTATACTTACATTTTCTTTTATATACTCTGTATATTCTATCATATTAATTTACTCGGACACTTTTTTTATTCCGGCGGCGGTTATCGGTTCGCTTTCAGTCGTTCCACCACATAGATAATTATTAAGTATATCCATATTTATTAAATATTTTGTACCTACTCTTACAGAGGGTACCTCTTTTGAAATTATAAGGCGGCGGAGTGCCGGCTCCGTTAATGCGGTGTACGGGTCAGCTTGCTTTATTTCTTCTATTGCTTGCTTTATTCCTCGCATATGCGGCGGCTTTGTAGCCGTTAAAGTAATTTTACCATTCATAAAATTAAACCTCCTTTTCAACTTGAAGTTCATTAAATGCTTTTAATACGAGCGGTTGTTTTTGAATATTTTTTTCCGAACGTAGCCACCTTGCAAGTGTTATATCTGAAACCCCTACACGTTCAGCCACTTCCCACATTTTAATCCTACTTTCTTTAATCTTTTGTTTTAATTCTGCATTAGTCATTTTTTTACCCCTTTCTTGACTTTTATATTATTATATGTTATATTGTTTTTGTTGTTATATATATATTATAACAACATTTCATAAAAGTCAATATTTTGTTGTAATTTCATTTTGAAAACAACAAAAAGTGATAAAAGGAGTATTTTTATTATGTCTAACAACATTTCAAAAAAAATAAAGGAACTGCGTGAACAAAATAATATTACACAAAACAAACTTGCAAATGATTTATTTATAAAACAACAAACGGTTGCACAATGGGAAAACGGTAGCAGAGCATTGAAAGCAGATTCTATTATTTCATTAGCAAAATATTTTAATGTTTCAACTGATTATTTACTCGGTTTAACAGAAAATACATCAACAAATATAAGTGAAATAGGCATATCAAATAAAACGGGCTTTTCAACTTTAACAGTTGAAAACATTCTTAATTTGTCTGCCGAACATAAAATAATACTTGATAAAATTATAAATGAACTTTTAAAAAGTGACTTATTAGAAAAATTTGAAGAATTAAAAGAAAATAATATAAAATTAATAAATCTTTATCAAACTGATAGTATATATAATAAATTAGTTGAAGATGAAGAACTTACATACAATACAATAGATAATGCTGATGAACTTAATGGCAAATTTATATTTAAAGATGAATATTCAAAGCTATTATTATTTGAGATTAAATATATATTTTTTGATATAATAAGAAATTTAAGTGAATATAACAAAATGATAGAGTTAAAAAAAGACTCTGAAAAAGGCTATAACGAAGATTAAACGGGGGTGTTATAAATGGCAACAGTACGAAAAAGGGGTAACACATATCAAATAAGAGTATCTGCCGGATATGACTCTAAAGGTAATCAGATTATAAAATCTAAAACGTGGAAACCCTCGCCCACAATGACAGAAAGACAAATAAAAAAGGAACTTGAAACACAAACAGTATTATTTGAACAACAAGTACAAAACGGTCAATTTTTAGACGGTAATATAACAGTATCTGAATTTATAGAGCGTTGGTTTAAAGAATATGCTGAAAGTCAATTAAAAGTCCGTACTCTGCAAAGCTATAAAGATTTAGTACCACGCATTACGCAAGCATTAGGACATATAAAGCTATGTAAATTACAACCTCATCACTTAATGGAGTTTTATAATAATCTTACGGAAAGCGGTATAAGACTTGATACAAAGTACAAAGCAATACCAAACCTAAAAGAAATAGTAACCGACGCCGGATATACTCAAAAATCTTTATCAGCGGCGGCAAATGTTGGAGTATCTACTGTAAGGGCTTGTTATGAGGGGCGGAATGTTTCAAAAGATACAGTAAATAAACTCTCCGCCGCACTTAACAGAAAAGATATATTTCAGCCCGTCAATAGTAATAATACACTTGCAGATACTACAATCGTAAAGTATCATCGTATTTTATCATCTATACTTACAACGGCGGTACAATGGCAAGTAATACCGTCAAACCCTTGTAATCGTGTTAAACCGCCTCACGTTGAATATAAAGAGGCTCCCGTACTTGATGAATTACAACTTGACAATCTTATTAATTGTTTAGATAATGAGCCTTTTGAATATAAAACCGCAATAATGCTTGTAATATATACAGGTATGCGGAGGGGGGAATTATGCGGCTTGAATTGGTCAGATATTGACTTTGAAAGAAATCTTGTACACATAACTAAAGCCATTCTATACACACCCGAACAGGGAATTTTTGAAGATACACCAAAATCAAGGCAATCAAGCAGAGCGATAAATATACCGCAAGAGATGATAACACTTTTAAAGCAATGGAAAATAGAGCAATGCAAGCAAAAGCTTTTACTTGGTGACCAATGGAAAAACGCCGATAAAGTATTTACTTCAAGTAACGGTGATGTAATGCGTCCCGATAGTCTTACATCTTGGTTTCAAAGATTTATAAAACGTAATAACCTACCAAACGCACATTTACACACACTCCGACACGTTTCGGCAACTTTACTTATTGCCGGTGGTGTAGACGTTGCAACAGTTTCAAGCCGTTTAGGACACGCAAATAAAAGCACTACACTTAACATATATACGCACGCTATAAAGTCGGCAGACGCAGCGGCGGCAAACTTATTACAAGATATGTTACACCCTCAAAAACGTTATCAAAATGAGCATTAATTCTGTCCTTTATTTGTCCTTTATTTGTCCTTTAAATCTGTAATAAAGGACAATAAAAAGTAAAAAGATATGAAAAGCAACACCTTAAAAACGGCATAACTAAGCCATTTTATAACAACATACAATAAGATACAAAAACCTTTTATATACATTGGTAATGAAGAGGTCGGCGGTTCGACTCCGCTCGTTAGCTCCAAGGAATTGTCCCCGAATTTGGCTATATAGCTTTGTTTGGGGGCTTTTTGTTTTCAATATTATTTCAAATTTGTATTATTATTAACTGTAAGATTAATCATATGTTATAATTTTTAGTGGATTAGCAATTTAATCCCTTGTAGTATTAGAGTGACCGGGCGGTTGTTCTGACTTACGGGAAAGGAACAAATATAATGAGTGAATTTACATTTGCCTTAGTAATTGTATTTTTGCTTGTGTATATGATAAAAAAATAAAGCCGCCCATTCTGATACAATAGGCGACTTTGGTAGATTAATTTCATCTACATAAAAACCATAAAATTTAGCAGAACAACCGTTAAGTCACTCTTTTATCTACTTGTATTTTATCAAAAATATTAATCAATGTCAATATTATTTTATTTCAAATTACCTTTTTTCTATATATTCTATAAATAATTGTTGATTTATGTTCAAAATATGATATAAAAAAAATACCACATTTTTTCTGTTATATGATATATATAACTTTACATTTTTATAACTTTACTTAGAGTATTCAATTTTAGGAATATTCTTTTTTTGCAGTACATATAATAACAGTTTGTGTTTGTATAAAACGCAGGCTTTATATATTGAGATACTGTTATTTTCGCTGCAAAATTAAAGTTTTTCATATATCAGAAAATGTGTGGTAACAAATTCTAAGCCTCGTTTTTATGCGTGGTATAGAATTTTATACCACGCATTTTTTAATATGTGGAAATATTGACGGAAAGGAGAAGCGGGGTGCAAACCGTCATTTGCAGCAAAAATACATATAAAGAGAAAGGATTTTATTATGAAAAAAACAATTTTGTTATTTTCAATTATTTTAACTTTATCATTGTGTTCTTGTGTAAACAGTCAAACTGCAAATACACAAAGTACAACATCAAATCAGCAAACAACAACTGATTCAGTATCAGAACCAACGTCTATTCCTGCTACGGAACAGCCTAAACAGAAAAACAAAGGAACCGTAAGCGGTAAATATGATGTTGAAATAGTAACTGCAAAAACAGCAACAGATTTTCAGGGTAATCCGGCAATTATAGTAACATATAACTTTACAAATAACAGTAATGCCAACGCATCATTTCTTACTTCTGTAAGTGCTAATGCTTTTCAAAATTCCATACAATGTAATGTAGCTACAATGATGCCCGATGTAATGGACGCACAACCGTCATTAGCGGAAGTACAACCGGGAGGAACTATCACATTAGAATGTGCATACAGTTTGCATGATACTGCAAACCCTATAACTGTACAAGTCGGTCCGTTAATGAGTATAACAAACGAAGTAAACGCACAAATGACATTTAGTTTTAAAAACAATTGATAATACAAACAAAAAAAGATGTTCTCGCGAACATCTTTTTTATATTTTCAAAAATTATTTAGCTGTTACAACAAGTGATGTACCGTCAACTGTAGCTGATTCTGTTACTTCTGCGAAAAATTCAGCAGGAACATATGTTAGATCATTAACAATTTCAGGTGCGGCACTTAGTGTTAGTGGCATCATCTTACCCTTAACATAGCTGTTTTCACCAATCTTTAGACTGTAAACACCGTCATTAAGAATAACTGCTCTGTTTTCTGCATCCCAAGTTACTGTGAAACCAGCGGCTTCTGCAACTTCTCTTAGAGGAACCATTGTTGTATTATCCTTTGCATATACATCTGAAACATTCTTATCACCGATTACAACATTTACAAGACCTGCATAGCTTACTTGCGGAGTTTCTGTTACTTCAGGTGCAGCTGTAGGAGCCGGAGTAGCATTTTTTGCAGCTTCAATCTGCTTTAGAGCAATTTCGTTTTTACCAAGAACTACAACCTTTGTAGGTGTTGTTTGAGCAGGGATACTCTTTGTTGATACACCGTAGAATACGATAAGGTCATTCTTATCCAAATCACCCTTATATTCTTTTTCGTCCTTATCAACAATCTTTGTATCGTCAGCTGCTGCAATTTTTAAAGTATTTGCGGCATTTGTATAGCCTTCTTCATCAGCAAGGTATGTATCTGCATTTACATTACCTTCTTTGTCACCGTTGATGATAATTACATTTGCTGTGTACTGAACAGGAAGAATAAGCGGAGTCGGTTCATATGAGCCTGTAAATACAGTAATTTTTGAACCATCAGTCAAATCACTTAGAGCCTTTTTGTTACCCAAATTGTCATATACAAGTGTATCATCTGTAATCTTTAGATTTACAGTATTGTTTTGATCGTCCTTGTTATTAACGTCTGTTGTTGTTTTGATAATTCCGTCAACGTCGCTGTCTGTTTTTACAACTGTTACGTCTACAGACATATAGCTTGCAATTTCAATAGGTGTTTCTGCATCTGTAGCAACTGCATCTTTTTCTTCACCATTCAAAAGCATAATGTCGCCTTGAATTTCCGGTGTCGGCATAGCATCCGGTGCATATGTCGAAACAGGCTTATTAAGTTCTTCTTCTGAAATTTGTACTGTGTCTGCAAAAGCAGATGTACTTGCAGCAAGTGCTGCTGTTAGTGCAATTATTGCGATTAGATTTTTTTTCATTTTTATAATCTCCTTTTTTTTATTATTTGCATTTATCTGTTTGCAATTTATTAGACGTATATAACATCACTTTTGTTCCAAAAAAAATATGAATTTTTTATTAATAAACTTATAAAATCAAAAATAATGACAATACTAAGGTTGTATCAATAAATAATGGAGGCATAAAAATGAAAGGTATAAAATTAGTTTTATTATCATTTATTTCTGCCGCAATGCTTACATCATGCGGTATGAATAATACAAATGACAATACTGCACCGTCACCGGAATCAACGGTAAATACAAATCATGATAACGAAAATAAAAATGACAATAACAATGTTTCAAACGATGTAGATAACGCAGGTAATGCGGCAGGCGACGCAGTTAAAGACGTTGGTGATGCGGCAGGCGACGTTGTCGAAGGTGTCGGTGATGCAGCAGCCGATGTTGCTGAGGGTGTAAGTGACGCCGTAGGCGGTAATGACGCAAACAACAACGGTAAATAATCATTAAAGGGACTGCATAGCAGTCCCTTCATACTGTAAGAGGTTGAGAAATTAGTTTGGATTTTTTGAAAATGAACTCGTCGGCGTACATAGGTACGTTAGAGTTTATTTTCAAAAAAAATGCAAATGCAAGCAGTATATCAAAGATAGGCTTGCTTTTTGTTTTTATTGAATTATAAATATTATGCACGGTCCAGACAATTTATCAATCCTCTTAGCTTCTTCTTAATTTTTGTATACGTATATCTTCCCCGTAAAACTTGTACATCATAAAATATTCATACAATCTTGAAGTAAAACGCATACTGTACATTTTTGTAATTTCGCTTATTTGCAAATTAGTATTAATAATAATCTTTTTATTATTTGCTGTACGTTCGTTAATAACGTCAAATAAAAACGCAAGATTATTTTTATTGAACGGCTCTGTACCCAAATCGTCAATTATAAGCAAATCAGCCTTATATATATTGTCAATAACAGACCTGTCGGTATTTCTGCCGAACTTATAATCTTCATTTATTGAAAACAGTTTTGTCGCTCTTATGTAGATAACCATTTTGCCCTTATCCATAAGTTCTTTTGCAATGGCACTTGACAAAAATGTTTTTCCCAAACCTGTCGAGCCGTAAAAAACAAGGCCTTTGGTTTCATTATCAAAATTATCGCAGAAACGTTTACAGTTATTATATATCTTCGTCATATTATCATACACCGAAACACCGTTTTCACCGACATCTTTTGAATAATAATCAAACGAAAATGTATCAAAATTTTGTGTTTTTATTGTTTCTTCTATATTTGACACTGAATATGCCGCATTTATAAGTTTCTGTTTAAAACACTGACATTTTTTACCGTTTTTATCATAACCTGTATCACTGCAATTTTCACACTTATATTTATATTTATTATAATCGTCAGAAATTCCGTTTACTTTTAACAGATTACTCTTTTCATTTTCGAGTTTTCTTAGATTTTCTTTAAAATCCCTGTTATATTCATCAGCCTTATCGGGATTTTTAAATATTCTTTTAGTATTCTCCATACCGCATTGAAAAATCTCTCTGTCAATTTCAGCCACTCGCGGAATTTTTTTATTAACTTCTTCAATACGTTTTTTTCTTTCATTAGCCGCACTGATACGAAGTTCTTCGTACTCATTCATTATATGGTTTAAAGTTTGTTCGTCAGCCATTTTTTTCACCTGCCAATATATCAAGTATTTCGTCTTTTTTCTTCAATATTTCATCAAAACGTCTTATATATTCAAGAGGGTCTTTAAAATTAAACACTCTCTCAATTCTGTCGTCCATAACAATTTTAGTAGAACCGCCGCCGCCAAGTGCAATAATAGTCTGTTTTTCCTCCATAATGTTTATGTTATATGTACTCATACAGCCGTCTTTTGCATAACCGACATTTTCAAGATTACCCGAAATATTTTTTTGACGATACATATAATAAGGCTTTCTTCCTGTTTTCTCCATATGTTTTTGAGTATACGAAAGCATTTCGTTCATATCATTTGCTTTTGCAAGCTCAGCATCTGAAAATCTGAGTGAAGCCGCTCTTTTTACGCACATTGAATGAACGGTTATATTTTCAGGATCAAGTTTAATTACTTCATCAAGACTGTACTTGAACATATCAACGGTTTCTTCCGGTAAACCGGCTATAAGGTCCATATTAATATTGTCAAAGCCCATTTTTCTTGCCATTTCAAAGCATTTTCGCACCATATCGGGAGTATGCTTTCTGCCGACTCTTTTCAAAGTCTGTTCGTTCATAGTCTGCGGATTAATGCTTATTCTGTTGACACCGCCCTGTTTTGCCTCATACAATTTATCCTTTGTTATTGTATCCGGTCTGCCTGCCTCAAGAGTAAATTCCTTTATTTTTGAAAAATCAAAATTTTCTTTCAATCTGTCAAATATTGCTTTTAAGTGGTGTGTTTCAAGAGTTGTCGGTGTTCCGCCGCCGATATATATATTTTCAACATATGCACCCATTTTATCAATTACTTCTGCAGTTTTATCAATCTCCAAAAGCAATTTATCCACAAACGGGTCCATATATTTTCCGCTTACGCGTATATCTGTTGAAACAAATGAACAATACAAACATCTTGTCGGACAAAACGGTATGCCGATATATATACTTACTGAATTTTCGCCGATTTCGTCAAGCAAAATCTTTTCATTTTTTGCAACCTTATATGCAAGGTCAATCTTTTCATCGGACACTTCATAAATTTTCTTTAATATTTCAACAACTTCACTGTCACTGTATCCTTCTTCCATAAGTTCACGGACAATTTTAGCCGGACGAATACCGCACATTACTCCCCAAGGAAGATTTATATGCTTAATTTTTTCCGCCGCGTGACAAAACGACTTTGTACATGACGCAGTAAATATCTTTTTTATAAACTGTGCTTTTTGATTTTCAGTATCAAAATCATAATAGAAATCGTCAAAATATGTACCGCCGTTATAGATTATCTCCGTATACACGTTTATAACTTTATCCTTATATTCAAAGTTTGAATACACATATATATCTTCGTTCATATCAAAATAAAGCTTATAAAAAAGCTTCATTTCGTAATCACATTCATAACCGTTTTGAATAATTAACATTTTTTAGCCCTTTATATACATATTATACTTTTTCTCGTACCCAACAGAACTCTGTCCGCCGTGTCCCGGAAAAACTTCTGTATCATCATCAAGCGTATATATTCTTGTCTTTATTGATTTTACAAGAGTATCTCCGTCACCTGTCGGCAAATCACTTCTGCCGACACTTCTTAAAAACAATGTATCGCCCGTAAACAATTTTTCATTATTTATCAAATAACATACGCCGCAATTTGTATGACCTGGCGTATAGATACATTTGATATTAAGTCCGTCAATATTAAGTTCTTCATTATCTTTCAAAACAATATCAGAATTTTTAGCCGACAATTCATAACCAAGTCCCGAATACGACAAATTAATGTCCGGGTCTGTTATATTTATGCTTGCCTTATCGCCGGAAACAAGTTTAGCGCCTGTTTTTTCACGGAGCTGTTCCATATCTGAAATATGGTCATAATGACAATGAGTTATAAGCACATATTTTATATTAACTCCGTCGTCCTGAGCCACTTTCAATATTCCGTCACACTTATATCCCGGATCAATCACAAGACCGTTCTTTGTATTTTCATCATAAACTATATAAGTATTTTCATCTGTATAATAATTATTGACTGTCTTAATCTTCATAAAGCACCTCTTAGTTATAAAGTCTTACAGGAAGAATCATATAAATATAAGAATCGTCACCCTCTACGCTCTTTATAAAGCAACCGCTTGTCGGAGCAGAAAATTCCATCTTAACCTTTTCTTCGTCACAAGCACTCAATGCGTCAAGCAAAAATCTACAGTTAAACCCAATCAAAAGGTTATCGCCGTCAAGCTCAACAGGTACTGTGTCATTAACCTGTCCCTTACCTGTTATACAAGAAACGTCAATCTTATCATAGCCGATATTAAAACGTACAGGAACTTTATTTTCAGATTTTGCCGATATATCATCGTTAATCAAAAGCAACGCTCTTTCCAAGCTGTCTGTAATAAGGCTCTTTTCAACAACTACGTTTAACGTATTTACCACCGATATAATCGCGTCATACTTCAAAAATTCGCCGTCAAGCAATCTCGAATAAACCTGATAATATCCAAAATCAAACAAAACAGTTCTGTCCGATACTATAATATCAACATTTTCTTCATCATCTTTAAGAATTTTCAAAAGTTCGCGGAGTGTCATACCCGGAACAACAAGTTTATTGTTTTCAACATTATCATTTATTTCTTCTTTAACAACAGCAAGTCTGTGACCGTCTGACGCAACAACATTAAGATAATTGTTTTTAATCTCAAACAATGCACCGGTCAAAACAGGCTTTTTACCCTCATTTTGAGAAACAAACGCTATTGTCTTTCTTATAAGCTTTTTAAGTACGTCCTGTGTAATTGAAAATCTGAACTTTTCTTCAAGTATAGGTGCGTCCGGAAATTCATCCGGAGCAATACCCTGAATATTAAATTCACTTGAACCGCTCTTTATTTTAGTAACATAGTTAGACGGATTAACACTTATAGTAACATCACCGTCAGGAAGTCTTCTTACAATTTCACCGAACATCTTTGAAGCAAGTGCAATAGTACCGCCCTCTGTAACGGTACATTCGGTATTATATTCTATACATATATCAATATTGTTACCTGTAAACACAACATTACCGTCACCGTTAGCATCAATCTTAATACATTCAAGTATAGGTAAAGATGTCTTTGGAGCAATAGCTCTTTGAACAGTATTTATTATATCAACAAGTTGTGGTTTACTGCATACTAATTTCATTTTAATTATCTCCTTGTGTATAAATTTATCAACATATCACTGCAATTTCGTTTTGCATATATATTTATATATAAATAATATATAATATATAATATAATAGTAGTAGTAGTAGAGAGCGTGGATTGATGGAAAAGTCATTTCAGAGTGCATAGACAAGCCATATTTTATCAACACATACAGTATGTATTGTCGGTGGATAACTTTGGATAATCCAAATCTTATTTTTTACTGAAATTTCCTTATTCAGAAATCCACACGTTATCAACAACTTATCCCTACATTTATCCCTCATTATAATTTAGGTCTTTTAATATGTAATTTACATCTGATTTAATCGTACTGTTAGTATCGATGCTTTCCTCTATTTTTTCAATGTTATGTCCTACTGTTGTTCGGTCTTTTCCAAACTCTTTACCTATGTTTGTATCGTTCATATTTAAAATCTTTCGGCAAAGGTACATTGAAATTTGTCTTGGAACTACTATTTCTTTTGTCTTAACTTTACCGGTAATATCCGACTCTGAAATATTATAAAAAGTAGAAACTTTTTTTATAATATTCTGAGGAGTTACTGTTTCGCTCTTCGGAATTAATTTTTTCAGAACTTCTTCCGCAAAATCTTTTGTTATTTTACATTTTTTAAATTCCGACATTGATATGATTTTAAGAAGTGCACCTTCAAGTTCACGGACACTTGAACGAATATGCTCCGCTACATATAATAATGCGTCCTCGTCAATTTCTTTATTATGTTCCAAAGCCTTCTGCTGAAGAATTGCAACTCTTGTTTCAAAGTTAGGTACAGATACATCAATGGTAAGACCTTGTCCGAATCTTGTTCTTAAACGGTCCTCAAGAGTTTTCAGTTCATTCGGAAGTCGGTCACTTGTCAAAACAATTTGTTTCTTTGAATTAAAGAGTTCATTAAAGGTATGGAAAAATTCGTCCTGCGTAGCCTCTTTATTTTTCAAAAATTGAACGTCGTCCACTAAAAGTGCGTCGGCGGCTCTGTATTTACTTCTGAATTTATCGCCTGTTTTTTCTCTGATAGATGTGATAAATTCATTCATAAAGTTTTCACTTGAAACATATATTATCTTTGCATTTGGATTATTAGCTTTAATCTTATTACCGATTGCCTGCATTAAGTGTGTTTTTCCAAGTCCGCTGTTACCGTAAATAAAAAGAGGATTATTGCTTTCACCCGGATGATTGGCAACTTGTTCTGCGGCGGTATACGCATATAAATTTGAAGAACCCTGTACAAAATTTTCAAATGTATACTTTGAATTTAAACCGTCACTGCTTATTATTTCACTGTTGTCGTATTCCGAGTTTTGTTTAGATTCTATTTCTTGCTTTAACTCGTTTGCGTCACCGACCAAAACAGCAAGTGAAATCTTTGCGCCAGTAACTTTTTCAAGTGATGATTCGATGTATTTTTTGTAACGGTATTCTACAAGATTTTTATTAATAGAAGTAGCTACGGAAATAGTAAAAGTCGAGTTTTCAAAACATACGGGAACTGCTGTTTTTATATGTATATTAAATCCGACAGGAGATACATTGCCTTCAAGATTTTCAAGAACTTGATTCCAAATCTCTAACATATCCATATCTATTATTTTCCTCCTTTTTTTCATTATTGTTAACAAATTGTATTAAAATCAAACATATCGCCATTATATTTAAGTCTACACTCTATAATATCAAATTTAAGTAAATTAATCAAGAAAAATATTGAGATTTTTTTAAGTTTTATGTATAATGAAATTAATACAAAACTATAGGAAGGAATGATGAAATGTGCCGAGATATAAAGTTTTTGCGGCAATAGACTTGGGGTCTACGGAAATAACAATGAAGATAGCGGAAGTTTCCAAGAAAAACGGTATTTCAGTGCTTGATACAGTCAAATATGATTTGTCAATAGGCAAAGAATCGTATGCAGTCGGAAAAATAAGCTATAACCTTGTGGACAAGATATGTAACTGCTTTGAAGAATATTTAAGGATAATGAAAAGCTACGGAGTTGACGAATATGTCTGTTATGCAACGACTGCCGTAAGAGAGGCGTCAAACAGTGAGTATATAATTGACCAGATTAATATAAGAACGGGGATAAAGGTCACTATTATATCAAATGAAGAGGAAAGATTTTTACATAACAAGGCATTTGCACTTAACAACAGCTATTTTGACGATATTATCGAGGCAGGTGCTGTTTTGGTCGATGTTGCATCGGGAAGTGTACAGGTATCACATTACGAGCAGTCTAAACTGCAATTTTCTCAAAACCTGCCTATGGGTTCACTTCGTGTACTTGAAAATCTTTCAACGGTTAAAAACAGTACAACCTCTTTTTCAAGTGTGCTTGAGGATTTTATTAAGGCGGGTATCAATAACTATAAAAATGTATTCTACAAAAATCCAAACTATAAGTATTTCGTAATAATGGGTAATCAAGTAAGATATATAAAAAAAATCTGCGGTATAAGTTCGGACAGCATAACAGAAGAAAATATAGATGATGTATACAAGATTATATCTGAATACGGTCCGCAATATGTGGAGGACAAGTACGAAGTACCTTATGATATTGCAAAGCTGATGATGCCGTCAATTCTTTTCTATAAGATGTTTATGTCAAAAGACAAAAATCAGATAATCATTGCACCTGAAATATCGCTTGTTGACGGAATACTTGTCGAATATGTCGAAAAAAATGCTTATACGCATACAAAGCACATATTTACAGATGATATTATATCAAGTGCAAAATATTATGCAGGCAAATATGATGTAAGCCACCGCCATTATACTAAAATTATGGAGTTCGGAGTAAATATAATGGCAACGCTTTCTAAAAAGTTCGGACTTTCAAAGCGTCACGCGGTATTGCTTAAAGTTGCGTCAATATTTGCGGATACGGGTTACTATATAAATATAAACGATTACAGCAAATACTCATACGACATTGTAAAATCAAATCCTATTATAGGTTTGTCACAAAAGGAACACGAAGTAATATCTGGTGCGGTGCTGTTCCAAAACGGTATTTTTGATTTTAATGAATACAACGTATATTCAAAGAACAGAAGATTGCTTATTTCAAAACTTGCGGCAATCCTTTCACTTGCCAAGTCACTTGATGTTGAATACAATCAAAAAATAGACGAAATCAAAACATCAATAAGAAACGGAATACTTACGATAACCGCTTATACGGACAGTGATATAAGTCTTGAAGAACGTGAATTTAACATAGCACAGGAATTTTTTGAAGAAGTGTTCGGTATCAAAGCCGTACTTGTGAAGAAAGGATTGAAATGATTATGCAGGACTATAATAAAAGTGAAAACTATATAAACAGAGAACTTTCTTGGCTTGATTTTAATTTGCGTGTATTGCATGAAGCAAGGGATAAAGAAAATCCGTTGTTTGAAAGACTTAAATTTCTTGCCATAACAAGCTCAAATCTTGATGAATTTTTCATGGTACGTGTTGCGTCACTTAAAAATATGGAAATTTCCGACTATAAGAAAAAAGACGCGTCCGGACTTACACCTCACGAACAGCTTGAAAAAATATCTGAAAAAACTCATAATATGGTTGATATGCAGTATAGTACATATGAAAAATTACTTCTGCCGCAGCTGGCTGTTGAAAACATATCAATCTTAAACAGAAATCAGCTTTCTGAAGAACAAAAGAAATTTATTGAAAAGTATTTCAAAAATGAAATATACCCTGTTTTGACGCCTATGGCGGTTGATTCGTCAAGACCGTTTCCGCTTATTCAAAATAAGGTGCTTAACATTTGTGCACTTATCAAAAAGGAAAACAAGGAGCAGGCTTTTGCAACGGTACAGATACCGTCAGTATTTAAACGTATAGTAAAACTTCCGTCTGAAAACGGTAAAAAACAATTTATTCTGCTTGAAGAAATAGTACAGGAGTTTTTGCCTATGCTGTTTATGGGTTATGATGTGCTTTGCTCATACTCATACAGAGTTATGCGTGACGCAGATATTCCTATTGATGAGGACGACAGTGAAGATTTGCTTATTGAAATTGAAAAGAGTCTTAAGGAACGTGAAAGAAGCGGCGTAATCCGCCTTGAGGTGGATAGTAAGGTTAAAGGCGAGTTGCTTTCAATTTTAAAGAAAGAGTTGAAAGTTAAAAATGATGATATTTATAAAATTAACGGACCTATTGATTTTACTTTTTTGAATAAGCTGTATTCGGAGGATGGATTTGACAAGTATAAATATAAGCCATTTAAATCACAGGTAAGACCTGAACTTAAAAATGTTGATTTATTTGAAAAAATCCGTGAGGGCGATATACTTCTTCATCACCCATATGACAGTTTTTCAACAATAGTTGATTTGATAAAACAGGCGGCAGTTGATGAAAATGTGCTTGCAATTAAACAGACATTGTACAGAGTAAGCGGAAATTCGCCTATTATAGAGGCGCTTTCGCGTGCGGCGGAAAACGGTAAGCAAGTGAGCGTACTTGTTGAATTAAAGGCAAGATTTGATGAAGAAAATAATATTATTTGGGCGAGAAAACTTGAAAAAGCCGGTTGTCATGTTATATACGGACTTTTGGGACTTAAAACACATTCAAAGATTACCGAAATAGTAAGACGTGAGGAGGACGGTATCAGAAGATATGTTCATCTCGGAACTGGTAACTATAACGATATAACCGCCAATTTCTATACCGATATGGGACTTTTGACTTGTTCAAAACCAATCGGTGATGACGCCGGTGCATTCTTTAATATGATTTCGGGATTTTCAGAGCCGTCACACTGGAACAAACTTATTCTTGCACCTCTATGGCTAAGAAAAAAGACGGAAGAAATGATTGAACGTGAAATTAAACACGCAAAAGAAGGACGTAAAGCAAGAATAGTTGCAAAGGTTAATTCGCTTGTTGACCCTAAAATTATTGAACTTTTATATAAAGCAAGCTGCAGCGGTGTTAAGATTGATTTGATTGTGCGCGGAATTTGTGCCTTGAGAGCAGGTGTAAAGGATTTGTCGGAAAATATTACGGTTCGTTCTATTGTCGGCAGATACCTTGAACATACAAGAATATATTATTTTTATAATGACGGTCAAGAAAATGTGTTCTGTGCAAGTGCCGATTGGATGCAGAGAAATCTTAACAGACGTGTTGAAATAATGTTCCCTATTGATGATGAAAATTTGAAAAAAGATGTTATAAACGTGCTTGATGTACAGCTTAGCGATACAATGCGTGCACATATTCAGCATGACGGTGTTTATACAAAAGACAGACGCGGAAAGAAAAAACTTGACTGTCAGGAATATTGCATGGAACAGGCTGTTGAACGTGCAAACAAGGTTGTTGAGAAAAAGACATCAAGGGTGTTTATACCTAAAATGAAACCGGAAGAAGAATAAGAAGGAAAGATTATGAAAAATGTTTTGATAACAGGCGGAAGCCGCGGAATCGGCAAGGCTTGTGTATATGAATTTTCAAATAACGGATACAGAGTGTTTTTGAATTATAACAAAAGCAGTGACGAGGCGGAAAAGATAAAAAATGAAACAGGTGCGGTTATGGTAAAAGCAGATGTTTCAGACTCTAAACAAGTAAATGATATGGCTGAATTTATTCACACAAATTACGGTAAAATAGATGTAATTGTGAATAATGCAGGTATTTCACAACAAAAAATGTTTACAGATATAACTGAAAATGATTGGGACAGAATGTTTGATTTGAATATGAAAAGTATGTATCTCGTTACAAAAGCTTTTGTTGATGATATGATTTATAAACAGAGCGGTAAAATCATTAATATTTCGTCAATGTGGGGTGTTACCGGAGGCAGCTGTGAGGTTCATTACAGTGCCGCAAAGGCGGCGGTTATAGGCTTTACAAAAGCACTTGCAAAGGAGCTGGGACCGTCGGGTATATGTGTAAATTGTGTTGCACCCGGAGTTATTGAAACTGAAATGAACAGCCATTTGACAAAAGAAGATTTTGATTGCCTTTGTGAAGAAACACCGCTTGAACGACTCGGTAAACCGGAGGAGATTGCAAAGACGGTAAGATTTCTTGCAAGCGAAAATGCGGATTTTATAACAGGTCAGGTTGTCAACGTTGACGGCGGTATGGTGATATGATTAAAAGGGATTATCCACGATAATCCCTTTTTTTGTGGATAAGTAAAAATAATCGTAGGGGCGGTCATTGACCGTAAAAGTGTGAAAACATAAAAGGGGCGACCAATGTGATCGTCCCTACAGAAAGAAAAAGGTTAGATAAAAAGGGACGTCGGGGGCACAGTCCCATATGAACGATATATTTATGATAAGTTAAAAAAATGAGTAAGCTCGTATGAAAGTTATAAAAATCCACCCCACAGTCACTGCGTTGCTGGCTCCCCTCAATTGGAGCCGTACAAAAGCCTCTCCTTGAGGAGAGGTGTCACGAAGTGATGGAGTGGTGGAAAATGATACGATAAAAAATTACAGTCATATGAAAATATGAACAAGCCACCCCACAATCAACTGCGTTGACAGCTCCCCTCAATGGGAGCCGTACAAAAGCCTCTCCTTGAGGAGAGGTGTCACGAAGTGACGGAGTGGTGGAAAACGATACGATAAAAAATTACAGTCATATGAAAATATGAACAAGCCACCCCACAGTCAACTGCGTTGACAGCTCCCCTCAATGGGAGCCATACAAAAAGCCTCTCCTTGAGGAGAGGTGTCACGAAGTGACGGAGTGGTGGAATAAAAAAAGAAATGCCAAAAGGCATTTCTTAAAATGAGCAAATCTATAAGCCGGGTTCTGTATTAGATAATCATCTATCTCGACGTACAGTTACCTATACGCTCAAGCCTTTCAAGGGAACACGCCGAGCAAGCTTAACATTCCCAAAGTTGCTTCAGGTGGGGTTTACACGGGAATTCAGTTGCCATCTTCCCTGTGCGCTCTTACCGCACATTTCCACAATCACCTTAATAAATTAAGGCATTTATTTTCTGTTGCACTATCCTTAAAGTCACCTTTACCGGCCGTTAGCCGGCACCCTGCTCTGTGAAGCCCGGACTTTCCTCACCGTAAACGGCGCGATTATCTGACTTACTCTTAAAATATTATACAATATATTTTAAATTATGTCAAACAAGTTTAAAAATATCCTTATTTTCTGATTTTATTATCTCAATATCAGTATCCTTCAAAATATCTTCAAATATATCCATAACACATATTTCAGTAGGATAATGACCTGCGTCAATGACGCATATTCCAAGTTCGGTCATATCAATCATATTATGATACTTCATATCACCTGTTATAATAACGTCCACACCCTTTTCAAATGCAAGCGGAATAATTTCACTGCAGCTGCCCGATGCAACCGCAACTGTATTAATATCATTTTCAAAATCGCCGGAAACACGCAAAAAAGGTGTGCCGAGTATCTTTTTACAATGTTCTGCAAAATCACCTAATTTAATCGTTTTTTCAAGTCTGCCGTATCGTCCCAAACCTGCCGATGAATCATCGGTATGTTGATCAAGTATTTTAACGTCTGTAAGTTCAAACATTTCGGCAAGTTTATCATTTATACCGCCTTTAGCTGTGTCCATATTAGTATGAGCGGCGAAAAGCGGTATATTATTTTCAATAAGCAATTTAAGCATTTGTCCCACAGATGTGGAATAATCAATTCTCTTTATACCGCCAAGCAGTATTGGGTGATGTGAAACAATCATATCGGCATTTTTTGATATAGCCTCTTTAACGGTATTGGTATTTGTATCAAGCGTTACAAATACCTTTTTTACGTCCTTATTTTCATCACCGCACAAAAGACCGACATTATCCCATGAATACGCCAATCTTTCGGGACATATATTCTCAATTATTTTAATTATTTCTTTAGCTTTCATATTTATTCAATTCCTTTAGCCAGTATTTATATTTATTGAGTTTATCCTCATCAACGTCTTTTGAATTTTCAAGACCTGTTATAACCTTGACAAATTCACGATGTTTTTTATCATAGAGATTTTTATAATACTTATGATTTACAAGATATTTCGGTAAATGATATTCAATATCGTTATCAAATTCCTTTTGAGGTTTATTTATAACATTCATTATATTATATACCTTAAATCCCTCAATGGCAATATCTTCGTCCGTAATAGAAAAGCCGTTTGAAATAAGATACTTTCTAAGCTCATATTGTGCATTCATCGGTTGAAGTACAAGATTACATTCTCTCGCCTTTTCTGTATCTGCACTTAAAATCTCACTGATAAGCTGACCGCCCATACCGGCAATTATAACGGTGTCAACCTCACCTTTTTCAATAACTGAAAGACCACTGCCAAGTCTTACCTCAATTTTATCAGAAAGTTTATGCTTTTCAACATTAGCCTTTGCAATATCAACCGGTCCTTGTCTTACATCGCCTGCAATAACGTATTCGGCTAAATCATTTTCAACAAGATAAATAGGAATATATGCGTGGTCAGTACCAATATCGGCGATTCTATTTCCTTTTGTATGGTCTATTATACATTTTAAACGTGGTGTAATCATAAATAATTACCTCCGAGATTCAAATAAATTAGTTTATACGGTTATCCTACAAGTTATACACACGGTGTGGATAACTTTCAAGGTGTTATAAACACCGAAAAACGCCTTAAAACCGTAATTTGCGGTGAGTTATCATCAGTTATCCACACTTTTTCCACGTATTTGTGTAATATTTGTAACAATAGTGTAATATTAAAATGTAAACCTTAAAAAATCGCATATTTACGCGATTTTTTATAAACGGTAATGTTCACACACTGTGTGGATAACTGTGTGGATAACGTGGATAACTCAAAATAAATGGCTTGTCTACGTCATTTTTAAGTGGATAAGTGGTAAAATTAAGGTGTTGATAAGTCAAATTTAACCATAAATCAGTTTACATAATACCACAACTATATCTTGTGTTACAGAAATATTACAAACACAATATAGGTTATCAACACAAACGTGGAAAAATTAATTTTGACTGTTTTGTAATATTGATAAATACAATAATAGGCAAGTCATGGCTTGCCTATTTACAAAAATCAAAATTACTTAGAAATCTTATCTGTACCCATATAAGGAACAAGAACTTCAGGAACTGTTACAGTACCGTCCTCATTCTGATAATTTTCAAGAATTGCGGCAACAGTTCTGCCGACTGCAAGACCTGAGCCGTTAAGTGTATGAACAAATTGAGCCTTATCCTTCGGTGTTTCTTTATATTTGATGTTGGCACGTCTTGCCTGATAATCTTCAAAGTTTGAACATGAAGAAATCTCAACATATCTGCCGTAGCTTGGCATCCATACTTCAATATCATATGTCTTAGCTGACGAGAAACCAAGGTCACCTGTTGACAAGCATACAACTCTGTAAGCAAGTCCAAGCTTTTGAAGTAGCTTTTCAGCGTCGTTTGTAAGTTTTTCAAGTTCGTCATAGCTTGTTTCAGGCTTTACAAACTTAACAAGTTCAACTTTGTTGAATTGGTGCTGTCTGATAAGACCTCTTGTGTCACGGCCTGCACTGCCTGCCTCTGCTCTGAAACATGCTGAGTAAGCTGTATATTTAATAGGAAGTTGGTCACCGCTTAGAATTTCATCTCTGTGAAGATTTGTTACAGGAACTTCTGCCGTAGGAATTAGGAAGAAGCCGTTGTTTACAACCTTAAATGCGTCCTCTTCAAATTTAGGAAGCTGACCTGTACCTGTCATTGATGCTCTGTTTACCATATACGGCGGAAAGATTTCAGTATAGCCCGATTCTTCTGTGTGAGTATTAAGGAAGAACTGAATAACGGCTCTTTCAAGTCTTGCACCAAGACCTTTATATACTGTGAAACGAGTACCGGCAATTTTTGTACCGCGTTCAAAATCAAGAATATCAAGGTCTGTACCGATATCCCAGTGAGCCTTTGGTTCAAAATCAAACTTTCTCGGTTCAGAGAACTTTCTAAGTTCAACGTTTTCTGTATCGTCCTTACCTACCGGAACTTCAGGATTAGGAATATTAGGAATTCTTAGCATAAAGTTTCTTAGCTGTTCGTCAATATCCCTTACCTTTTCATCGTCAGCTTTAATATCATTACTCAATTCCTTCATTTCGGCAAAAATTTGGTCTGTATTTTCACCGTTTTTCTTCATTTGAGGAATTTGCTTTGTAATTTCGTTTTGTTTAGCTTTTTTCTGTTCAACTTCTGCAAGAATTGCACGTCTTTGCTTATCAAGTTCTATAGCAGGCTCAATATCAAGCGGATTGAAACGCTTTTTTAAAGCCTCCTTTATACGTTCAGGTTCTTGTCTTAATACTTTAATGTCTAACATATTAAATTTATCCTTTCTTTAATTTATATTATTTTTAATGTTATCGTATATAATTTTTTGGTCACTTGAAAGATCGTTATAATTAACTTTATCAAGCGTTTCAAGTGCCATTGAATTATTACCGAGTGTAAAATAACCGTTTGCACTTAGTAATAAATCATTTTGTGACTGTTTTTGTGTAAGTGATTCATTATCAGATTTAAGCTGTATATTTTCTTCGGATAATTCTTGATTTTCTTTTTTTAGATTACTGTTATTTTCCAGTAAAACTGTATTTTCTTCACTAAGTATTGATGCCTTTTCGGAAATACTCATTTCTTTATCCGGCGATTCACTAACTTGCGGCTGATTTTTTTGCATATTTGTCTGACCTAAAAACGAAAAAATAATCAGCAATACCGCAACTATAAATATTAAAGCGGTGTAGAGAAACATAGATTTGTTATCATTCTTATTAGCCATTGTTTTCAGTCCTCTTTAGTTTACTTTTTGCATTTTCAAGTGCAGCATTTTCTTCATCAAGAAGTTTTATAGGTGTCTGACCGCCGACAATTTCACGCACATATGTATTGCATGAATTGTGTCCGTAAAGCGATGTTAAAATGATACCGTCGTTGTTGTTATTCAAAATAGCAAGTGCAAAGCTAAGTTTGCCTGTAACATCGTCAAATGCGTCAAAATTAACAACAGCTACCTTTTTTAGTGAAATATTAGAATCATTTTCACAATTTGCAAGTCGCGACATCAAAACCGCGTCGGATGTATCATTTACAGTCTTTGATAAATCATCAACTTTATCGTAGTAATCTTTTAAAGCACCGATAATATCGCCTTCATCGGAATAATCCATAAGTGTGTTGATTTTTGATGAATTAATGCTGTTGCAGATGAAACAAATAACTATAAGTATCATCATTATTGCAAGAGCAATAAAAATAAGTGTATTTGTATCAATATTCATTCTCATTCTCCTTTTATATTAAAAAATCCAAGAACACGTTCTAAATCTTCGTTTCCGTAATATTCAATTTCAATTTTACCTTTTTTAGCGGTATGATTGATTCTGACTTTTGTACCCATTGCAGAAGATAACGTATTTTGTATCTTCTCAATTTCAATGTCATAAGCTGTTTTTTCAGACTTTTTCTTCTGGGGCTTTTTCTTTTGAAGTTGCTTTGCAAGAGCCTCGGCTTGTCTTACATTTAAGTTATCTTCGATAATACGTTTTGAAAGTGCTATTCGCAGTTCTTTATCGTCAAGCGAAAGTATCGCACGTGCGTGACCGCTTGTTAAAGTACCTAAAATAAGCATTTTCTGAATTTCGTCCTCAAGTGACAAAAGTCTTAATGAATTGGCGATTGCACTTCTGCTCTTTCCTACTCTTTGACTTATAAGTTCTTGAGTAAGATTAAATTCGTCCATCAATAAGTTATAACCGATAGCCTCTTCAATCGGATTTAGATTTTCACGCTGCAAATTTTCAATCAAAGCAATTTCGGCAACCTGTTCTTCACTGTATTTTCTTATAACTGCCGGAATTTCTTTTAAATTTGCCTTTTTTGCGGCTCTCCAACGTCTTTCACCGGCAACGATTTTATACATATTATTGTCGGACGG
Organism: Hominilimicola fabiformis; assembly: GCF_020687385.1. Taxonomy (NCBI): domain Bacteria; kingdom Bacillati; phylum Bacillota; class Clostridia; order Eubacteriales; family Oscillospiraceae; genus Hominilimicola; species Hominilimicola fabiformis. The sequence goes on along the minus strand of NZ_JAJEQM010000022.1, from coordinate 6,113 downwards.
TGTTATTATAATAGGTTGAATAAGTCCGTGTTCCTTAATAGAATCTGCAAGAGCCGTTATTTTTTCTTCGTCAAAATGACGTCTTGGTTGTTTTTTGTTAGGCTCAATCAGGGACATACGTACTTTTTTTATGTCCCCCTCTGAAGATTTAGTAATTTCGGAAGTAACTTCTTCAATATCTTCTTCATTAAAAAGAGAATTAAGCCCTTTGCCTAAACCTTTTTTAGCCATATGCTCACTCCTTTACTGACATTAATTAAGTTATTTATTGTTTCGTATAACTTCCTTTGCCAGAGCCATATATGCGTCTGCACCTTTAGAGGTTCTGTCATAGTTTATTATAGGCTCACCGAAAGACGGTGATTCACTTAAACGAACATTTCGCGGAATAATGGTTTTATAAACTTTATCCGGAAAGTATTTTTTAACTTCGTCAAGCACCTGTATTGAAAGATTTGTTCTGCCGTCATACATAGTTCCGAGAACACCTTCAATTTCAATTTGCGGATTAAGTTTCTTTTTGATTGTCTTAATTGTGGTAATAAGCTGACTTAAACCCTCAAGTGCATAGTATTCGCATTGTATCGGAATTAATACGGAATCTGACGCAGTCATAATATTAATAGTAATCATTCCGAGTGCAGGAGGTGAATCTATTATAATGTAGTCAAAGTTTTCTTTAATCATATCAATGGCATTTTTCAAGAAAAACTCACGCTTATCTTCATATGCAAGCTCAATTTCAGCGGCAGAAAGGTCTGAAGATGACGGAATGACATACAAATTATTATATTTTGTCTTGATTACAGCGTCTTTTGTTTTAGAACTGTCAACAAAACAATCATAAATTGATAATTCATAATCATCTTTTTCAATACCAAGACCGCTTGTCGAATTACCTTGAGGGTCGCAGTCTATAAGCAGAGTTTTTTTATTTTCATATGCAAGACATGATGACAGATTAACAGAAGTGGTTGTTTTACCGACACCACCCTTTTGATTTGTTATTGCAATTATTTTTGTCATAATAATCTCCACTTTTTAATTTATTTCTATATATCATTATATCATAAAATTTTTATTTGTAAATGTTTCACGTGAAACATATTGAAGATTTAACACAAATGTAATGTTTCACGTGAAACATATGTATAATTTTCAAAAAGTGATACCATAATATATATGATATATTTAATGGAGGATTAAAATGAACAGTTTATTTAGAAAAATAAAAAATTATGTGATATTCTCTCCTACTGCTCAAGAAAATGATTTTAAGTTGAAAAATAAAAGTAACGATATAGAATACGATGTGCGAGATGAGAAAACCGAAACAACCGCAAATGATACTGTATCAAAAAGCTATGAAGAAAACATTTCATATGTACGAAACAGATTTAACGTACCTATTAATAACGATATAGTAATACGCGAGCTTGTTTTAAAAGAGGGACGCAAAGCATTTATCGTATTTATCGACGGTATGGTAAGTACAGATATGGTTGATTTGGCGATAATAAAGACATTGCTTGAAATCCCCTACTTTTCAGATGACAAGATATACAGTTATGAAACTGAAATAATAGACAGATTTATTGCACATTCGCAGGCAATAACTACAAACAGTATGGATACTATATTTGAAGAAGTTAATTTTGGTGGTTGTGCTGTGTTTGTAGACGGTTTTTCAAAAGGTTTTTCACTTGATGTTCGTGAATGGGGTACGCGAAGTATCGGTAAACCTGAAAATGAACAGTCTATTTACGGACCGCAAGAGGCATTTGCAGAAATGCTTAGAAATAATACTGCTCTTGTCAGAAAAATAATTAAAAGTGAAAAACTTATTGCGGAAGGTATTAAAATCGGAAGTGTCAGCAAAACAAGAGGTGTAATGTTGTATATTTCCGATATTGCTAACAGTGATATGGTTGACGAAGTGAGAAGACGGCTTAACAGTATCAATACACAGTATGTCATTGCAATCGAAGAAGTTGCAATGATGCTTGAAGATAAGACTTTTTCACTTACAAGCCACATTTTTGCAACGGAACGACCGGATAGGGCAGCACGAGCATTGACAGAAGGACGTGTTGTACTGATTTTAAACGGCAGTCCGAGAGCATTGATAATGCCGACAAACGCTTTTGAGCTTACTCACGCAGTTTCTGATGATTACTTGCGTGTACCGTATGCAAATATGTCACGAATAATCAGAATGTTAGCGATGTTCTTGTCTATTCTGCTTCCTGGATTATACCTTGCTATAACGTTGTTTCATCAAGAAATAATACCGACTTATTTGTTATATTCAATCAGTGCGGCAAGAGAAAACGTACCTTTTTCAAGTATAGTGGAACTTTTGTTAATGGATATATCGTTTGAAATGATACGAGAGGCAGGAATACGAATGCCTAATCCAATAGGCTCAACACTGGGTATTGTCGGAGGTTTGATTTTAGGACAAGCCGCAGTCAGTGCAAAAATAGTAAGTCCGATTATGATTATAATTATAGCTATAACAGGTATCGGTTCATTTGCAACTTCAGATTATTCACTTAGTTGGGGTTATCGAATTTTAAGACTTGCTTTTATAGCTTTGGCGGCTGTAATGGGCTTTTACGGAATTGCAATAGGTATTTTCATATATAGTTTGTATGTTGCAAAGCAAACAAGTTTCGGAGTACCGTATTTATCCCCTATTCCAAAGGTTAATAACAGAAGTATGACTAATTCTATATTTGAAAATCCTATATGGAAGAAAGAACATCGTCCGGATTTTCTAAAAACCAAAAAAAATACAGAAGAACCGAAGATAAGCCGTAATTGGAAAATAAAAAAGAATACACGATAAATGTTTCACGTGAAACATTAGAAGGAGTAGTTATGATAGACAGAAAGAAAATGACGACACTGCTCATTAATGTAATATCGGTAAAAATGCTCTTGACATTTCCTAAAATAATGATTATAAACAGCGGAAATGCAGCATGGATAGAGTGTATATACAATACGTTGATTGTAATAGGACTGTTTTGGATTACAACCAAACTATACAGAAGTAATAAAAATATAATACAGCTTGCTGAAATGACAGGCAAAAAGTGGCTTAAAATAATAGTCGGAGTTGTTGCTTTTGTAGTTTTATTGATAAATTATTCGTCAATTATAAGAATTTTCCCCGAAACAGTCAAAATTGTACTCTTGCAGGACTTCAAAATAGAATTTATAATACCGATATTTATGCTTGCTATAGGAATAGGTGCATATATAGGTCTTGAACCGATAGCAAGAGTAAATAATATGTTTATGCCGCTTGCCGGAATAGTGCTGCTGCTGTCGTTGATACTTTTGATACCGTATTTCAATATAAATAACATATTTCCGATACTCGGCAACGGGGTTTACAGTATAACGGTCAAAGGAATAAATACAATTTCACTGTTTTCGGATATATTGCTGTTGAACATTCTGCTTCCCTATTGTGAAAATACTTCAGAGGCAAAAAAGAGCGGTTGGAGAGCAATTTATATAAGTGCAACTATCGGAGTAGTCATTTTACTGTCATATTGCTTAATTTATCCTTATCCGGTTTCAAGAGAATTTATGATTCCCGTGTATCAACTGTCGAGAGTGATACATTTGGGTAACTTTTTCAGCAGATTTGAGGTAATATTCCAATTTGTATGGTCAATTCTTGTGCTTATATATTCATCAATTTATGTATATGCACTGTGTTATGTGTGGCAGATAACATTTGACCTTAAATATTATAAACCGCTTATACTTCCTGTTGTGATAATAAGCGGAATTGTGGCTGTATTGCCGAGTTCTGTTGTGGATTTGGTTAAATCTGAACGGTTGGAAAACATAATAGTATACCCCGTGGCATTTTTATTGCCTATTTTGTTCGGATTTTATTCAAAAAAGATATATAACAAACGAACTGTAAATGAGGAGAGTGGTGAAAGTGAGTAGAATACGAATAATTATAACTATTATAGTAGTCGTTTTAACAACACTCCTCACAGGCTGTACAGGAAAAGAGCCGAATGAAATCGCATATGTGGTTGCACTTGGTATAGACAGTACAGATGACGATAATTATAAAATAACAATTCAGTATGCGAACACCACTCAAATAAGCGGAGGAGCGTCGGAATCCGGCGGAAAAGCAGGCAGTGAAATAGTTGATAACGTTACTATTGAGGCACCAAATATATACGCCGGTGTCGGCTTGGCGAATAATATAGTAAGTAAAAGCTTTTCTATGTCACACGCAAAATTGATAGTATTTTCAAAAGAAATAGCCGAAAAGGGCGTTAAAGATATGATAGAAACACTTGTGAGAAGTGAAGAAATCAGACCTGATGTGTTCATAGCGGTGGCAAATACGACAGCAAATGACTATTTGACATCGGTAAATCCTGAAATGGAGGTAAACCCTGCACAATATTATCAGCTAATATACCAAAAAAATCAGCTTGTAGGTATTCCTGACGGTCAATTAAGAGAGTTTTTTACGGGTTTATATACAGATAACTATGATAGTATATTGCCTGTTGCGGGTGTAATTGAGGGATCAGGCGGTAACAGTCAAAATGATGATAAAGGACAGTCAAAAGACGGTCAAAATGAAGGCTCGGAGGGTAGTTCGGAGAGCTTGGACAGTTTTGAAAGTAAAAGTTCAAATGAAAAAGATGAAAATGAAAAAGAAAAAGACGCCGAAAAAAATACAAGCAAGTATGAATATGATATAAAAAACTATATTGGCGGTGAGACCACTATCGAAAAGAAAAATAAAGCTGAAGCAATAGGTGCGGCTGTGTTTGAAAAGGATAAAATGGTCGGTGAACTTGGTGAAGTTGAAACTGAAATATGTAAGATGTTAAAAGGTGACTATACTTATAGTTATCTTACTTATTATAATAATGATACTCCCGATATTCCTATAACCGTAAAAACAACTCAACAGAAAAAGCCAAAATATAAAATTGATACTGATAAAAAGACCGTTGATATAGAATTGTATATAGAAAGTGACCTTTATTCCCTACCGGCAGACTATAATGTAGAAAATAAAATCGAAGATTTTGAAAGAGATGTAGCAAATTATACGAGCAGTGCTTGTACAGAATTTATAAATAACTTTACAAAAAAGTATAATAGTGACATTTTAAAATTAAATGAAAAGGTAAAATACAAGTTTTTAACAAATAATCAATATAATTGGTTCAAAAAAAACGTAGGCTGGAGCGAATACAAATTCTCTGTGTGTACCAACTTTAAAGTCAGAAGAACAGGATTGATTGTGAGGGAATAAAATGGTAAGAAATGTATTGGTTATAATGGTGATTTTAGTATGTACTACTTCAGTAGTCAGCTACGGAGTGTATAATTTAAAGGATAATAATAAATTAGGCGGTATAAGTTTGTTTGTTCTTGCGTTTGTAACGGTTGTCGGCTCAATGTATTTTTTGGTAAGATAACACTTGAAAAAATCATATCATAAGTGTATAATATTTCAGAGGTGATTTTGTGGATAAGAGCAAGACGTGCTTTTTTACGGGACACAGAAAAATAGCACAATCAAAAATTGAAATTGTAAAGGCACAACTTGCCGAGAATATAGAAAAAATGATTACCGAATACGGTGTTAATACGTTTATAGACGGCGGTGCACTTGGTTTTGATACAATAGCCGCAGAAACTGTAATTGAAATGCGTGAGAAATATCAGAATATAAAACTTGTTATGTACCTTCCCTGTTACGGTCAGAGTAAAATGTGGAAAGAGAGCGAACAATTCAGATACAGAATGGTACTTTCAAAAGCCGATAAGATAATTTATATTACCGAAAGCGTGTATACGGACGATTGTATGAAATTGAGAAATTTGAAGATGATTAAAGATTCATCATTTTGTATTGCATTTTGCCTTATGCAGAAAAGCGGAACAGGTTTTACGCTTCGTAATGCGGAAAATGTAGGTATTGAAATTGTAAATATAGCTGATGAAATATATTAAAAAAGAGGCTCGAAATGATGTGACCCCCAAAAGTTAGACTTTTTATAGCGTAGTAGTTTTAACGACTGCTACGCTATTTTTATGCAGCC
>NZ_JAJEQM010000021.1 GCF_020687385.1 Hominilimicola fabiformis | reverse complement strand
TCAAAACTATATTTTGCCATGAAAAAACCGACCTCCCAATAGTTAGATTTTTGGTCTAACTTTTGGGGGTCGGTTCACTTTAAAGCTCTTTTTTGATTTCCTTGAGTAAAGCAGTGCAACCTTCAAGTACATCATTGTATGTCACATCAAAATCACCTGTGTACCATGGATCCGCAATATCTCTCGGATTGTCGGACCAATCAAGTAAAAGGTGTATTTTGTTTTCGGTATCATTCGGTAACATACGTTTCATATTGCGTAAATTGTAACTGTCCATACCGATAATGTAGTCATATTTGGCATAGTCGGATTTTTTTAATTGAACCGCATATTTTCCGTCAACGGAAATACCGAATTCCGCAAGCTTTTTGCGCGTACCATAATGTACACCGTTCCCGATTTCCTCTGTACTCGTCGCCGCAGACGCTATGTAAAACTCATCACTAAGCCCTGCCTTTTTAACTAAATCTTTCATCACAAACTCCGCCATCGGCGACCTGCATATATTGCCGTGGCAAACAAAGAGTATCTTAATCATAATTTTTTCCTTTCATAAAAAGCCGTAAAATGCCGTGGTTTGCCCGTATTTGCGGTGTCTGTAAAATGCTTTAAAAACATCGCTTGACAGAGTGTAATCTGCAAAACACGGCAAATAAGGGCAAATCAAGGACACCGTTAGTAGTAAGATAGTAGTAAAAATCCGAGTGTTTACTACTAATGGATTCAAAAAAAAATGTTTTATCATCTTTTCAATATTATTATTTATTAGGAATATTTGTCACCATTCTATAGTAATATTTAACTTCTGCATATGTGTAGACATCTTTTTATTTATTTTCCCAAATGCTTCTATTAATTCATTATACTTGGGATATTTTTTTTGCAATTCATCAATAAATTTGTATTCTTTTTCGTTTTCGAATTTATACCATCTTCTATAATCAGTTTGGTTTGATGTTAGAAAATAGTTTAAATCTTTTATCATACACTTCATTGCTTTATATATAGTATTATCTGTTTTAGCCACGTTTTCATAGTAACTCATTTGTAATCTTATAAATTCATATGTATTATGATAGGATTCAAAAACATCATCAAAATTGTCTTTCAAAATGTCAATTTTAAACAAACTTCTTTTGGTGACAAAATAATTTGTAAGATTTGCTTTTACTATTCTGTCAATATTTTTTAAATTAAATTCAATTCCCGCAATTGAAATTGATGGAACTTTTACATCTGCATATTTTCTCAAATATAATATTACAACCAAAAACAATGCCCCTATAATAACTGTATAATAATTTGTAAAAATGCTAGTTATGAAATTTAGATTCAATACAAAGTTACGTATTCCTGGAATATATAACAATATTTTTTTTATATCACAGCACCACACTATAAGTAATACAATTCCCCCAACAATCCATGTGATTATTGATTTTTTTATAGGTTTAATCAAACTATTTTTAATCTTCATTTCTCCATTCTTTTTAATTCTTCTCACCTTTTTTAACAAAAAATAACCTCTGTCTGATTTAAAAGTAAATTTAATCACATCTATTTTATTAAGTGTAGTTCTAATTTTTTATTGTGGAAAATTATCAATATTTTTATCATTTATTGATGCAATTCTGCTTTCTTTTAAATCAGGAATTCCAAATTCATCATCTATATAATTTTTTATCTTTTCTGTGTATACTGCTTTTTGCAATTTTATATTAAATAAATAAAGATAGCATCTATAGATATTTTTTAATTACCTAACGCTAAAACACCTTCTTCATCTTCACTTTATAAAAAATCAAAACATAATTAATATTTTTATCGACTATATTCATTAAATCACTTAATGTGTTTTATTATGTGTTTTACACCTCGAATTATATTTCATCATTACATTTGTATTTTTAATTAAATGTGCTCTTTGAGTTCTTGCATTATATGCATCTTCTATCCATGCCTCTAATTGTTCATTACTACTTGGATATGTATAATATCTAGCGTATCCAGTATCCTGTTTATTTGAGTTTTTGCTTATATTTTCTTCCACTCTAGGCGGCAACAATCCTTTCGAACCCATATACGGTAAATTAATCGCAATCAATCCATTAGGCAATGACTGTCCACATTGAAGAGAAGCTTTAACTTCCCAGTCAACATATCTTCTACTATGGGTACAACTTCCAACCAATACTATAGTTACAGTGGAATCTTCTAACTTGTCTTCTCTTATTTTTCTCATAATATATTGCGGATTGTTGCTATCAAAAGTAAAGTCTCCCTCTTTGACTCCAACAGTTTTAAATATACACACATTAGAAAAATCATTAACAAACTTATTAACCTCTTGTTGATCTCCATGATAATATGAAACAAATACTTTTCTCATTTATAAAACCTTCTTCCTATATTCATTTTATATATTATACCACACCTCATACATTATATCAATTCACAAATCCGACATTTTTTAACAAAAGCAAACAAAAAAACAGGCACCCAAGCCGTAGCCTGAGTGCCGTCTATGCAACATTATCATATAACCCTAAACATTTTCTGAGTTATTAAATTTCTTCTTGAATTTTTATCAAGTTCATTTCTCGCATTATTCAAATCCTCCATACGTTTTAGTTCGTCCTCTGCATCTTCAAGACCGAGATGTGTATAAGTGTTTAGTGTTACGCCTATGTCGCTATGCCCCATAAGGTACTGCAATGTCTTTGGGTTCATTCCTGATTTCGCCATATTACTGCAGTAGGTATGTCTGCAAACATGCGGCGTAATATTCGGTATCTGTATACGGTAAATATCGTTGTATCGCTGTACCATATGGTTAAAACGATGTTCCCAATGCATTGCTACGAGCGGATTGTTATCTTTATCATAAAACAAAAATCCGGCATATCCGTCAATCATTTTTTCTCTTTGTTGCGGTTCTCTGTCCTCGATAATGGCTTGAAAACACTTTACCACTTCCTCTGTAATTGGAAGTTTTCTTGTTCCGGCATTGGTTTTCGTTGATTCAATTACATACTGCATATCTGAGGTTCTCTGAAGCTGATGGTCAATATTTACAATTCGGTTCTTTAAATCAATATCTTTGAGTGTCAAACCGCAGAATTCCGATATTCTCATTCCTGTATGGAATAGGATATAAACCACCTCGTAATACTTACAATAGCAGTTATCATCATGCACAAATTTCAAAAACTGTCGCATTTGCTCCCTTGTTATTGCGGTTCGTGTATGTGAATCATTCACCACAACTCCGGCAAGCTGAAATTCAAATGGATTCTTATTTAAAATATCATCATCAACAGCCATCTGAAATGCAGGTCTTAGAACTCCGCGTACCGACTTGACTGTACTGTAACCTTTGCCGTCACTCTGCATTTTAATAAGGAAAAGTTTTGCGTCCGATGTTTTAACGTCTGCTATTTTCGCCTCGCTAAATTCCTCTTTTTTCAAGATATTCTTTACAAAGTTATAGTTTGCAACTGTACTGTGTTTCGCTCCTGTTTTTGTGGATAGGTATCGTTCTACAAGTTCGTTCACTGTTATATTTCTTTTCATCGGATCTAACTGCGATTCCAAGTCATATCCTATCTGCTTTTCAAGTTCCCTCAGTGAAAGACACGGTTTCTTTCCTGCAGGTAATTTGTCCGTAGGTTCAAGTTTCCAACTGTACACAAAATGCGGTTTGCCTGCTATATGATACTTAAACTGATATTTTCCGTCTGCTCTCATTGACTCTCCCGCTCTCAAAACTCTATGTTTTGAATCGCGTCTTATTCTTCCTCTGATCCCCATTATCTGCACCTCCTAAGTTCCGGATGTTTTAAGATATACCTCTCAAATGCCGTTCTGATAATCAATCTTCGACTGCCATAGAAAACAATAAAATCATGAACCGTTTTTTCTCTGATAAGAGAATGAAACTTTCTTTGACTGAGGTTGAAATATTCAATCGTTTCTGACAGATTTAATAAATCCTTTTTCTCTGCTGTTGCTCTCTGCATAAAATTTCTTCCTTTCTGTTCTTTAATTTTTACTTTTAGTTTGATTATAAGCTTTATTAAGCTTGCACTATATATCGCTCTAAAAGCTCATAAAGTCAACTACTTACGGCAAATAAAATCAATTTATATCGTAGAAATTCGGCAGAGATGTTCCTCAAATTTAGGACGTATTATTAAATATCTGTTGCCACTGTAAATAGAGAATACTCCGAGATTATCTTCCGCCAGTCTGCGGATTTTTTTGACTCCGATATTGAAATATATACTTGCTTCTCTTATGGTAAGCATATATTTTTCTCCGAGTGTTATAGGTACATCTTTCTCTTCATTCATTGCAATCACCTCTGTTATTTATATATTCTGGTTCTCAAATAATAAAAATAATGCCCGTTTAGAAAATCAATCTCTAACGGGCATAAACTCAACTATTCACTTTTTCCGTCCCATCTGTTTTCATATACTCCTGCTCTGTCATTTATAACAAAGACTCTAAGAAGTTCATCAGTCAAGCCCAGACAGCCGTTTTCATCACCTTTAAGGAACCCCTTATCCATCATTTTCTGAACAGTAGGTCTTGCCCATTCAGGCATATTGTCATCAACATAATTGTAAATCATTTTACTGTTCAGTTTATTTACATCAGCCTGTAATTTTGCTATTTCTGCTTTCAACTCCGTATATTCCTTACTCATAATTTCTTCCTCGCTTTCTGCCGTTTCATAATCCGGTCTGCAGAATTTTGTTCCCGCAAGATTGCTGATATAATATCCTTTTCTGCAGACACCGCCACCGTTTGCAACAACCGCACTTCCGGCTGACGTATTCCCTTCAACAGTAGTGAAATAATCTCCGTCCACGCCGGTTACAATTCCCGTATGCGTAAATACCCCATTATGATTAAATATAACAATATCGCCCCTTTTCGGATTTGCGTACAATTTAAAAAGTCCCGACATTGTCGGGCAATATACATACGGATAATGCTTCAATATTTGATGTGCCTTATCCACTCCGAAAGTCTTGGTGAAACACCATGTAACAAATACTGCACACCACGGCTGTCCTTGATATTCGTTTTTTATATCCCGCCAATACTTAGTATAATTGTTCATACCGGCATTCGCTGTTTTATCATCAAGCTGTGAATTACTTGACTTTTCCAAATAGCCGACTTCATTATCAGCGGTCTGAATCAATTTATCTATTGCAGTCATCTCTTACTCCTTGTCACTGTTAGGTGTATCGTATGTCAATGCACGTTTGCTGTCTGTAAATCCTGTTGTTGTAGGGTCTGTAATTGCGTTATATACACTGACAATTACAAGGCTCAAAATGTACGGGCTTGAAACCGCCTTTATAAGTACTTCCCCCAATACCGACCACGAGCTTAAATCCTCGGCTGTAAGTCCGAGATATGCCAGTATCGGCATAATTACAGACAGCAATATCTGTGCCCAAAACATAGGATTTCTCATTCGTACTTTCCAGTTAATCATTTTACATATCCCCCTTCAGTTCATCAATTTGGTGCTGCTGAGATTTAAGTGTATTTTCCGCAATAGCCACTCGTTCAACAACACTGTTGTGTTTTTCTACTTTGCGTTCAAGCTGTTCAATTCTGTACAGTGTCTTATTGTTTGAAACAATACCTGCAATAATAGAACCGCCAAGTGTTCCTACAAGCGACAAAATCGCCACAACAATCGTACTTTCCATAGTCAGTACCCCCTTATCAGTTATTTTCTAATTTTTCTACTCTTTCGAGCAGGTCTTTTATTGTATTAAATATATCACTCCTTCCTATACAAAACGGCTTTCCGTCTATATAGATATATTCCGCTATATCTCCGTCTTCCGCCACTATATATACGGTTCTTTCGTCATCACTTTCATTTCCCGATTTTGATGTTATGCTTATATTGTCAATCCCCATTTCAACGCTATTTACATACGAATAAATCTCAAGTCCCGTAACCTTACTTGCGGACTTATCATAAAAATCAATCTCACCGCTTAATTTGGCTGATTCATTATTGTTTGTAATACAATATGATACCGTTTTTGACTCGTAATTAACTTCTATTCGGCTATGAACCCAACAGTTAAAAAAGTTGTCTTTCCACGTCAGGTCACTGTTTATGTAATAATACTTTCCGTCTTTTGTGCCTTGCGAAAAAACAACTCCCGTACTGTCATATGAACCTCTGCTTGATTCTCCCGGACGCTGTGTCAAATCAGACAGTCCTATATACCAGCGGTCGGTATTTATTTTCGTATCAAACTCAATTATCAGTTCTTTTGCATTTGCCGTATATTTTGAAAAGTCAAGATAAGCAAAAGCATACATATTCGCCGCATTTGAACCGGTTACAATTTTTTGATACTTGTTGCCGTCACTTTCTTCCGCAACGGATACAGTACATCGATTTATAGCATTGAATTTTGAAACACCGTCTGAAAAACCAAATCCAACAGACATTGACGGCAGTACGCCTACAACTTTTTTCTTCAGATACCCTTCTGTTTCAAGCATAGCCACATCAGCCTTACCGTTCCAATTTTGCTTGTCACCGGCAGTAACGTGAGTTTCATCACTGCCGATATGGTTATTCACTATATCCTCAAGTGCATCTAAATCTTCGCCTTTTGCCAATCGTATATCTTCCGGCATACCTTATCACCCCACGCTATTCCTTTACAAAATGATCTTTAGGATTATAATAAATATAATTGTTATCCTTACTCCAATCATTCCAAGAAAGCTTACTCACAATGCCGCTGCTGATACTCCACAAATATCTATGGCGTCCGTATACCGTTCCATCCGGATAGATTACAGCCTGAACATTATATATTTCACTTTCGTCACCGGATTCAGCCGCCCACGACACTAAAAATACAGGTGCATTCGATTTATTCGGCAGTTGAGCGTTATTTCCGACCTGCACTATATCAGTCTTATATGTACCGTTTTGATATTTACTGTATGTAATTCCGAAACTGTCAATATTACTGCAAGTGCTGATATTATCTTTATCAAACAACAGCATAGCATAAGTGCTGTCCAATGTTGAAGATACCAATTCTGAAATCTTTTTATCCACTGCCTGCACCAAGTTCTGTACAAATGCGGTTGTTGCTATTCTCGTTGAAATATCAGATGACGGCGGAGTCGGAGATTTCGGTGTACCAGTAAAACTTGGTGAATTTTTATTCGCTTTGCCTGACAATGCCGTCTGTATGCCTTTTATCAATCCCTGCACAAAAGCCGTAGTAGCAATCTGCGTAGAATTTGTACTGCTTGACGCAGTCGGTGCTGTTGGTGTACCCTTAAAACTCGGTGAATTTTTATCTGCCTTAGCAGACTCCAAAGTTTTAATAAGTGCATCAATATTTATAAAATTCTCATTGAGCACCTCCACATCAATACTGTCGGACGGTGCCGGCAATTTAAAATTATGATTTGATGTGTATTTCATTTTCATGCCTCCTTATAAAAAATGTGCATATGGCTTATTATCTTTAAATACCACATATGCGTTTGCTCCGTTTTCTCTTAAATATACCTCATTGTTTTCTACATACAGCCACGTTCTGCCGTCATAATCTTTAACACCTCCCCATGTAAATATTTTTGCATTGCCCCATGTCCCAAGTTTTTTCTGTACTTCGCTCCAAGTATTGCTTTGAAACTCATAATTCACTTGAAGATGTGCGGGCTTAACTTCATCCACCGCTGATTTTATTTGTTCAAAATTATACGGCACTCCTTTACGTCCGCTGAATTTAACAGCTACTGTATAATTTTTATAATCCTCGGTTATTATACAGCCTGTCCTGTCATACATTAAAATAAGCTGTTCAAGTTCCGATTTTGTCAGAAGATTATTTCCTTGCAGTCTTGCAATTACTCTTGCTCTCTTAGTTTCATTATCTGCCGTAATTTCAGACAGTCCTACGTCTTTTTCATGCAGCAGAAAACTATCTGTGGTAGTAATAAACAGACGCTTATCTTCATCAGAAATATCTTCCGAAACTTTATCAAGTATTGTTTGAACGACATTGTAAAAGTCCTTTACCGTTTTTGATTTGCTATAATAATCCGGGAGTCTGTCAATCATTTCAACACCACGCTTTCAAGCACCGGTACCGCTCCGTCTGCTATCTTGATATTTTCTGTTCCGCTGTTGACCTTTAAATCCGTATAATCCTCAACACCCGATATTGATAATATAAGACTGCCGATTTTGGCATACGATATATATTCCTTTTTTATGGCCTCTCCCGACAAATAGTCCTTTAATACATTTTCAACTGTTGTCTGTATGTTTGATGTATTATCAGATGTCAGCCTAACTGATATATTTATCATAACGGGTGACGCACTGACCACTGTAACTTCTGCACCGATTGGTTTGTTTTCCTCAATGTGCTCTTTCACTTTTGAAATAAGTTCACTGCCTGCGGGACGGTTATCAGCATCTACAATTACTACTTTTACTGTCCCCGCTCCGTTCCAAAGCGGTATTACTTTTACATCTCCCACTCCGCTTACTTCTTTTGCCCATTCAATATAATGATATTTATTTCCGCTGACATTCGGACGTGACACTTTTTCAAGGTATCGTTCCAATAAATCTGCATCACTCTCCGCATCATAACCGCCTGTAAAATCCGTTATATTCTGAACGGCTGTAATTCCGGGAAGCGTTATAGGGAATCGATTTATATCTCCTTTTTTCACATTGCCAGCACTTCCCGAAACAGTGCAAGTCGCACCGACTTCAACAGAACCGTTTTCAGCAATGCTCACTGTTTCATTCACTTCAAACAGGACATTATCCGCCGCAACCTTTGCACCTTTCAAAATCACTTCACCTCGGTTTCCGCTGATTAGCAGTGTACCTTTTGAATAAGTGGATGTTTTACGAACTATATTCTGCTCGGCTGTCTTGCGGTCAAGGTATTCTCCCTCTGCCGTCACGGCAAATGTGTTTTCTGACAATCTGCTTATCCTTTTCTGCAAAAGATATATTTGTTCTGCCACGGGATAAAGAAGGTCATAAAAAAACGAGCCGACCGAAATATCATATTCTTCCGGCACGCTCGACAGCATATATTCAATTATTTCATCAAGTGTCATATGGTGTACACCTCCGCACTTTCTCCGTAAGCTGTGTTTAATGTGAAAGATATTTTAAGTATCGCTCCGACTTTCTCTGCTGAAAAACCGCTCATACTATAAATATCCTCATTCCGCAAAAGTGCTGTTTCTATTTCTCTGCGAAGTTCCGATTCTGCAAAATCAAAGTTATATGATTTTCCTATCACCAAATCTTCAATATTTGCACCGTATTGTTTGTCTTTGTATATGGAGTATATGTAAAGCTGTGTCCGCATACATTTTTGTATCCATAACTTAAGAGCATTAATGCCCGATAAAATAACGGGATTGCCGTCTTTCATAACAAATTCGCCGTTACCGAAATCAAAATCAAATGTCTTTTTCATTATTCGGTTACTCCTATCACAACAAACTTGTTGTCGTTGTCATACGGCAATAAAACTACTTCTTTTCCGAGGTATTTGTATTCCGTATGATTGTCCCTCTCTTGTGTTTCATAAATATCAAAGACCGATTTTATATCACTGTCATCAAGTAAAATATTGTTTCCAAGCTGTATTACAAGTTTCGGCAGAGATATAATTCTGCCGAACATCGGTGTATATGATGACGGATTGTCTCTTGCTTTTATATGTCTCGCTAAATCTGTAACTCCACTCATATCATTTTTCCTTTCAACGAAAAAAGCGACTACCTAAGTAATCGCTTTATATTTTAATCTTCTTTTCTGAATCTTGCATTAAATGCTTAGCCTATGAATAATAACTTTAAATATTATTTTTAAACAGCAGTATTATAATGACCCACCTCATTTCCTCTTAGCTTACTAATAGAATAATCCTCTCGTAATGTATCCAATTTGTATTTATTTTTATACTCTGACAGAAGAGTATGTAATTCTCTTAAATTATCAATATAATCCACCAATATGTTAATATTTTGAACATTTTTACTATTTTCAAATATCTTGAATGGTTCATCTGGGAAATTTAGCATTCCTATCGGCAAATTTTCATAATATCCGATATGATCTTCAGATGCCCGTATATAAAGCATAAAGGAATTTCCCTTTCCTACAAACACATCAATGAATTTAGAATTTTTTACTTTAATAATCTCATTAATAATTTCATCATCTAAATATGTATGATACTGCAAAAACAAACTCTCTAAATTTTCATAAAAATTCTGGCATTTCATTTCTAAATATTCATGCCATTTCATTCTATTCTTTTTATCTTTATGTAAAAAGATTGTATCAGCATCACTATTTATGTCCAACTTTTTTATTTGTCTATAAAATTTATCATTAAAACATTCTATATCCGACTTACCCTTATGAATTTCTTCCCATTCTTCTTCCGTACAACAATTCTTACACATAAGTAACAAAAGATAAACAGAATCTTTATAAAATGAAGATAATTTACTGATCACTTCTTTTTCTACTGGTTTCTTTCTCTTTTGTTGAGGAATAAATACAGTCAATAGATATACAAAATATCCAGTTATATAGCCCGTTGCAATATTTAGCATAGATGCATCTACCGCTTTTTTGTGACATAATATTTGATTAATAATCTTATAATCTAACACCTTGAATAAGGGGATTTCTGACCACTTAATTGAAAGATACAAGGCTATAAGAAAAAATATGTGTAATACATATTTTTTTAAATACTTTATAATTGTTTTTATAATACTTATTATATTATTTCTATATTTTAAATTCATTATATCCCCTTTGATTATATACCTCATACACATTGAAAATATATTTTATTTCTCATAATCCATAACAATTATAGCAAAATAAACAAATATTGTCAACACAGATCATTTATTATAATATTAGTGTATTATAAGCTTGTTAGTTATTATATAATATTACATTTTTATTGACATATAGTTCAGGTCATAAACTATTCTTTCAATTATAAAAGCGACTACCTAAGTAATCGCTTTAATCTTCTTAATCTTCTTTTTCCGATTCTTTAATTAGGTCTTCTGCTTTTTTGCATCCGCCTTCTACCCATTCTTCAAATTCAGTCTGTACTCGCACAGACTGATTAATTTGTTCTTCCACCGTTTACACCTACTTTACTCGTTATGAAGAGTATTATACCACAACACATACTTTAAATCAACTGTTCATTCAAGTTTACTCAACTCCAGTTTATCAAAATGCCAGCCGTCTTTATAACTGTGACTTGTGCTTTCGATTGCATACTTCACACCGTCTACCGATATAACTTCTCCGGCTCTGGTATATCTGTCATATTTCTCTACTATTTCAAACGAAAAAGTTTCATTCACCTTTGAATTTTCGTTGAGCTCACGTTTTGCAACTGTATCGGCATTTTCTTTTTCGGTATCTATCTTAACAATTTTCTGCAAAAAGCCATATTTATCAATAAGGTCACGGTTCTGCAACACCATCAATTCCTTATACACATTATCCTTTTCAGATGTTATTTTAATAGAGTTGTACATATCCTCAATAGACGTGCTATGGCTTACATTGCCTCTGTAATCAATCGAATATCCCTGTCTTACATTACTCGCCACCTGAAATTCGGGATAAGCTGTCAAATCTCCGATTTTGTATATTCTCAATCCTTCCGGCACAAAATCAAAGTTATAATTCCCGCCGCACTTTTCAAGAATATCTTTGAGTATATCCGATACTGTTTTATCAAAATATATCTGCTTTATATTTGCAGTCAATTCCGGCAGCATGACAATAGATATAGACAAGTCATTACAAATTTCTTTAATTGCATTGGCTGCCGAAATATTTTTAAACTGATATGTCTGACTTGTTTTATTAAGATACCATCCAAGGTCAGCAATAGTATACTTATTACTGTTCTTGTCACCGTCATCTGCCTTAGTTATTACTCCCCGAAAAATCTCTGCATTGGTTACCATTCTGATAATATCGCCGACTTGCGGTGTGTACATCAAATCTTTCAGGTATGTTGCGTCACTTTTCGCTATATCAAAAGACATTGTAGTTGCAAGTTCATATATACTGTTTTTCCACGACAAATTTCCTATCATTTCGGTTATATCGGTATCATTCGCATACATTCTCAGTTCATCAGTCGGCGTAATAGGAGTAAGGTTCTGCATTGCAGGATGAATGTTTTCCTTAACTCTGTTATTCCATACAGCTGTAGGTTCTTTTTCTCCGCCGTATGAATTTTCCGAATACATATAGCTTTCCATACTTCCGGAAGATGATGTTCCGTTTGACTTATCGGAGTATTCCGGATTAAACACATAATCATAATTACCGCCTGCAAAGCTCCATGTATGACTTCCCACAGTTCTGCAGTTGCTTGTCCCTCCTGTATTACCTTCAACAGTAGTAAAACTGTTACCGCTTACGGAAACAATTATTCCGGTATGTCCCTCACGCAGAAATATATCTCCTGCGTGAGGTGTATATGTACCATTTGTAACTTGATGTTTTGAATGAAGTCTGCCGTTTTTTCGTGCCCAATCAATACAGTTAGGGCAGTATGAGTAATTAGGAACTATACTTGTCGGAACACCGCACTGTCTTACAACATAGCTTACAAACGCCGCACACCACCAAAAGTTATATCCTATATTTTCAACATTGTCGGAATACCAATGAGTATATTTATTGTTATTTCCGCACTTGCCCCCTATTTCCTGCATTTCTTTTCTTGCACGTTCCGCAACATCAAATCCCGATGACATTATTCAAGCAGCCCCAATCTATCCAACCACACAATTACACGCAAATCATCATATTTTAAATTCCATCCTTCGCCCGTTCCGCTGAGTACACCCTTGTTAACAGCCTTTTGAACACTCTTTCGTGCCCATTCTGGCATATTTTCATCAATATAGTTATATATCATTGGATTTGCAAGGGTTTCAACAAGTCCTACAAGGTATGTAACTTGTTCTTTGAGTTTATTAAGTTCTTCCATATCAATTTCATCCTCCGCATTGCTTTGGTCCTCATAATTCAGAAGATTAAACTCCTCTAAATCAAGTGTGTACCAAAGGTCACCGTCTGTCTTTATTGTGTATTTAAAGTCCTTGACCGCAACAGCCATATTTATCGGTGTTTCTGTAATAATAAGGCGTATAGGAAGTTTCAAATCTATCCATGTATCAATTTTATATACATATTCCCACCCCTTCATTGACTTATCACGCAGATACGGATAATCTCTTATCGGGAAAAAGCTTGAAATAGAAATACTTTTTAATTTCGGACTTCCTATCAGCATAAGTTCGCCGTGCGATACCGTTTCAAATGTTTCGGTTGACTGTGGTTTGCTTATTGTAAACTGTGACGGCAAAACGGGAATTTTCAATATATCCGCTCTGTTATTTACGCTTAAATATATATCCAAATTCGCACCTCCGACCTAAAAAACTGCAAAGAAAAAAGCCGTCAGAAGTTGACAGCCTCAAAATCACATATTCTCCAACACTTCAACAATTCTTTTTGCCACCTTGTTTGCCAAAGTATCATCATCTTCGCCGTTTGAATACACAGTAACATTTATCTGGTTTATTATGCTTGGTTTCTCATTCGCAGACACCGGTTTCATATAGTTCTGCAGTGTGTTCCAAAATCTGTCGAGCGGAAGAATTGCCTCTGCTCCGGATTCACCTCCAACCATAGGGAAACCGCCGTTCATACCGAACATTGTAGGACGTGTCATAATACCGCCTTTTGCGTACCATTGTATGCCGAGTTTCGGTATCGGTGTATTGATACCGGCAATACTGATAGTTCCCGTCTGCACAATATGCGGAGTTTTAATAATACCTTTTATCCCGTTCCATACATTGCTTATTGTACTCTTTATTGAATTAAAGACGCCTGACACTGTGTTTTTGACTGAATTAAACACATTCTGAAATGTTGTTCGTATGCTGTCTATTACTGTTTTAATTCCTTCTGTAACATTCGTTACAACCGTCTTTATATTGTCAAAAGCAAGTCCTGCGGATAATGTTATCATATTCCAAATATTTATTATAACATTCTTCGCACCGTCAATTATTAACGTAATACCGCTTATCACATTCTGCACACCGTTTTTTATAGTTTCGGTATTCAATGTAAATATACCGACTATGACTTGGAACACACCGGATATTGTTGTTTTAATGCCTTCAAATATTCCTGACACTGCCGTTTTTATATTTTCAAAAACAGATTTTATGTTATCAAAGAACATTTGAAAATTCTGCTTTATTCCGCCTATAATATTTGATATTACCGTTTGTATATTTAAGACGGTATCGGATACTTGATTTTTAATGCCGTCAATAACTTTTCCGACAGTTGCTTTGACGTCATTTACAATCTCGGAAATTACATTCTTAACCGGAGCAAGTGCTGTACTTACCGAAGTTTTTATTTCTGCAAATTTTTCAGTGACTGCGGTTTTTACCGAAGTAAATTTCTCTGCGATTTTGCTTTTTATTCCGTTTGCGGCATCACCGATTGACGATAACTTTTCTCCGACAGTTTCTTTAATCCCGTTAAACTTCTCACTGATTTTTGTCTTTATTCCGTTAAATGCACTTATGCATTTATCCACTATCGGTTTCAAAGCACCTTCATTATATGAATTTCTCACAAATTCAAAGGCTTTTGAAAAGGCACTGCCAAATACATCTTTTATGCCTGATAATTTTTCTTTGACAGTATTCAGTATAGGAGAAAGTTTTGTTTTTACACTCTCGACAACCTGTCCGAGTTTTCCGCCTGTAAGAGAGTTTATTGCATCATAGCCGGTCTTGTAATATTCTTTTATTGCTGTCATAGTACCGGCGACTGCACCTTTTATTCCTCCGCCGTGTTCCTGATAGGAATTCTTGATGTTATTCAGTTTTGTTGATACCGTATTTTTAATACCGTCCCAAACATTTGCTGCAGTTTCCTTGACTTTACCCCAAGCATTTGAAACTGTATCTTTTATCCCGTTGAACACATTCTTTATACCGTTCCAGAGATTTTTTGCTGTTTCCTTTACCTTGTCCCAATGTTTAAAGAGCAGAACACCCACCGCAATAACCGCACCGATAGCAATAACAACAAGACCTATCGGTGATGTGACAAACGTCATTATTGCACCGAACACTCCCGTCACCACATTAAGTGCCTGAGTTGCGGCAATTTGAGCGATAGTCGCAGTTGTAAGCGGTGCAAAAGCAGCCGCCTGCGTTCCTGTCATGACAGCAGAAAATGCAATTAGTCCGTTTCTTATCCCTTCGACTACATTTGCAGCCGCAACAGCAATTTTATATGCGGTTACCGCTCCGGCAATTCCGGCAATCACAGGTGAAAGTGTGCTTGCAGCGGATATTACACCCGAAGCAATATTCATCACTGCCACAAGTGAATTGCACAAATTCGGTACTACTACATTTGCAAGTGTCTGAATTAATTCAGTACCGTTTCCGCTGAATGCGTTTACAATGCTGTTCCTGACATTATCAAACGCATTATGAAGTCGTTCTATTGCCGGCTGATTATTTTGAATTGCATTCTTTACAGCGTTAAATACCGTGCTTGCAGTATTATAAATTGTCTGAATTGCAGAAAATAATCCGTTTCCTATTGCAACAGTAACATAAGAAATAGCGGGAGTTAATGCACCGAGTCCGTCAGACATAGACTGAAGAACGCCTTTAAACTGCGATGAACCGAGTGCATCAAATATCGCAATTTTCACACCCTCGAACTGCGACTTTAACAGTGTGAGTTTACCGCTTACCGTGTCATTCATAGTGTCAGCCATTTTTAAAGCCGCACCTTCCGAATTATTTATAGCGTCAGACAATGAGTAAAAATCACCAGGACTTGCATTCACGATTGACAGAAATCCCGACAGTGCATTTTTTCCGGCAATCATTGTTGCATACTGACCTTTTTGAGCATCGGTAAGTGTTGAGAAGCGTGTCTGAAGTTCGGGAATAAGCACAGATAAAGGTTTCATACTGCCGTCCGTATTTACTGCAGAAATCCCCAAAGCCGACATAGCCGCATCTACTTCTTTGGTAGGTTTCGCCAACCTTGTCATAACACCTCTCAGAGAAGTACCTGCGTCCGAACCTTTAACTCCGGCATTTGCCATCAGACCGAGCGCCGTGGTGGTATCTTTCATTGAATATCCCATTGCACCTGCAGTTGCCGCAACATTTTTAAAGGACTCGCCGAGCAAAGATACATTTGTATTTGACTTTGACGCTGCAACCGCCAAAACATCAGCGAACTCACCGCTGTCACTTGCGTTCAGTCCGAAAGCGGTCAAGGCATCGGTTACAATATCAGATACACCGGCTAATTCCTCACCGCTCGCAGCGGCAAGGTTCATTATTCCCGCAATACCGTCAATCATCTGCGACGAATTCCAGCCAGCCATACCCATATATGACATAGCCTCTGACGCTTCTATTGCAGAAAATTTGGTTTTAGCACCCATTTCCTTTGCTTTCTCGGAAAGTGCAGTCAGTTCTGCACCTGTTGCTCCCGAGATTGCGGATACGTTTGCCATTCCCTGTTCAAACTCTCTGCCGGTATTCACTACATCTTTGCCGAAGTCTATCGCTTGACGTACACCGACAAACGCTCCTACGGCTACTGCCGCCTTAGATGCCAACGAGGTTATAACCCCGCCTACTCCGGAAGACTGATTTCCGAAGTTTTTCATTCCCGACGTTGTACCGTTTAAACTGTTTCTAAGGTTATTGCTCGCATTGACAGCGGACTTCATATTGACGAAAAAATTACCGTTATTAAGGCTTAAAGTTGCACCTATATTACGAGCCAAATTTTACGTCACCCACTCCCCAATAACGCCTTATACTTCTCCGTCTCCTCTTCCACAGCAAGCTCCATACTCGCCTTTAAAAATATTTTTTCAGACAGTGATAACCTTGCAAGCCTGTCCCAATCAAATCCCTTTTGAAGATAGAAATGAATAAGCTGCAGGTCACCGTCCGTCTGTATTAGTTTTTTACGGCTTCCACACCGCCCATATATCCGGCAAGTTTCATACACTCAATCGCAATCTGCGGTATTTCGCCCGGTGCAAATATAATTTCAACAATATCCATAGGTACTGCACAGCCGAATGCGTCCTGTACTTCCTTCGACTTAATGTCAGGTTCTTTGATACATTCATAGCACATATATTTATCACCCTCGCCTGCCTCCATATCATTTGCATCACGGCAAAGTGCTCCGTCCGGTTCTTCAATCGTTATAACCGAATCAATGGACTTAATATATAAATCCATTGTCTTTTTAATTTTCTTTGACGCAATCATCTGCTCCTTACGTCGTAAAAGTTCTGCTAATGTTAATTTTGTAGCCTTATTCATTTTAGTGTCCCTTCCTTTTTTCTTAATAAAAAACCAGCTGTATAGCCGTAATTTTTTAGTGTCCCCATCATTAAAAATACAATCTCTTTATACACACGGGTCAGCGATTGTATCAAGATACTTAAATCCGACAAATCCGCCCGAAAATTCATCTTCGGTAATTTTTCCGTTCTCAAATGCCTGAAGTGTAAGTTCATCAAGCCAGCATGACATAAGCTGTACTCTTTCTGTACCGCCGTTATCGGGGTCCTCCAATTTTGATATAAGCGACAATCGCTCATCAATACCCGCCGAAAGTTTCTCCGCATACGTTTTGCCTCTTGAATAAATCTTTTTTATTTTCGCTGTCCAAGTACCGGACACACCCATCAGTTTACTGTCGTCCCACATTTGCCCCGAAAAGTTTATCGTTTCACGGTTTGTTTTGATTTTTGCTTCAAATGAAGTTATTTCATAACAAATACTGTTGTTCCACCAAAAATAGCCGTGCGTACCGCTGATTACTTTTCCGACAGCGGGAAGCTTTCTTTCTCCTGCCATTGTTTACTGCCTCCCTTACTCCATATTTATAGAAAATTTCAAATCCTCTATTGCATCACAGAATGTTATATCCGCCGTTACAAAGACATAACTGCCCGTCTTTGCCTTACGAATCTGTTCATCACTGTACTCGGATATATCATATTTTTGTGCAAGCCAGTCACGCTGTGCATTAACATCTATATCCGCTGTATTTTCCGCATCGCCGTACAGTACGCCTTCTCTTACAAGTCCGTCAAAATACTGATTAATAGCAGCTACAAACATAACCTTATTGTCATAGCTGTTATTAATTCCGATATAGTTATTCTCAAATGCAGAACGAATATCGTCACGCATTAAGTCCATACCCTCAATAATTTTGATTTTCTTCATATCTTCGGTCTTATCACCGCTTAAGATGTGTAGCGAATTTACACCTCGTGCGACTTTTACTTTTTCGCCGTCATTGATGAGTATAAACTTACCTTCGTCTATATCTTCATTGGGAGTAAGGCTCTCCGTTATAGAGTCAATTTCCGAAAGAACTTGATATGTCGCGCTCTCTGTCATTGACAGTCCGGCAAGCAAGCCTGCAATTCTTGCACAAT
The DNA here is from genome assembly GCF_020687385.1 of Hominilimicola fabiformis. Taxonomy (NCBI): domain Bacteria; kingdom Bacillati; phylum Bacillota; class Clostridia; order Eubacteriales; family Oscillospiraceae; genus Hominilimicola; species Hominilimicola fabiformis. The sequence goes on along the minus strand of NZ_JAJEQM010000021.1, from coordinate 16,081 downwards.
ATTCATATGCCGAATATGTCTTTGCTCCTACTTTGATACCGCTCGAGGAAAAGTTAACAATGCCCTCATTATTTGCGGCAGAACAAGGCAAAACCGCTTTGAATGTCTTTTTTGCCGCTCTCTGTGCTATAATCCAATTCTGCAGTTCTTCCGTCAAATCTTTATGCGGTTCCAATCCCGGAAACGTCAGCCAGTTCCACGACTTATTTCTAAGGCGTGCCAAGGCGGCGTTATATGACTTTTTGAAGTCCTCGCCTGTTTCCGCTCTTTCCACAAGCACTCGTTTCGGTTTGCCGAGAAATATTTTATTCAAGTAGTCAAGATTTGTCGTTGTCCAGTCTGATTTCACAATATCGGCTTCATAGTTATATGTATAACTTAAATTTTCATCTCCGACTTTGGTTGAATCTTCAAGAATAACCGCTACAATTCCGTTCTGACTTCGTGTTACCGCAGTCTGTGCCTTCGTCTTAAATTCAATCAAAATTTCAGGTAATCCCATTTTTATCCCCCCCGTATCACAAGTTCGCTCATTTCATCATACTTTTCTGTTTTATCCACAGCCTGAATGAAATTTATATCAAAATACACATACATTACACCCTTTTCAATTTCAAAATTCATTTCATGAATAGTCAGATGTCTGTCCATAATATCGAAAGTCGGGTACAAAAAAGCTCTTTAATCCTGCTGTAAGCACCTATACAGTCCTCCACAGTTTCAAGAGCCGATATATATTTTAATTCTACCGAAACAGTAAGTTCCTCAAGTGCACCGCCGCAGCACTGAGGCTGTACATCTGAAGGATACGCAGAAACAAACACTGCCGGTTTTAAAAATCCCTCATCTACTTCTGAGGCAACCACGTTAAATCCGGCATTCATAAGGATTTCCGCAGTTCGTGTCTGTATATCTTTTTCTGTAATCATTTGTCCTCCTACATTTGTATATCCTTTGTTATCTTATCAAGCAGTTTTTCTGCACCCGAGTTGAATTTTGCCTGTGCCTCCGACATTGATTTTTCAAGCATAAAATCACCTTGTACATATCCGCCGGATTTAATGCCTCTTGCAGAACGCTGTACACGATTAAGTTTTCTGCCTCTTTCCCGAGTTCTGCCGCCACTTACAATCTTATGACCGAGTTCAATAAGATGAGCATGCGGTGCTGTTGACTGAACTCTCACTACTCTCACTTTACCGCCCTTATACAGTTTTACTTTTTTCGTTCTCCATGAGTTTCGGAGTTTCTTTGTCCTTACCGGTGTAAGTGATTTTGTTCTCTTATTTACGGCACGTCCTTCTGCCATAAGGAATGCGTCTGCCTGACTCGGATAATTCTTCTCGCATTGCTTCATAGCTTTTTCAAGTTCGTCAAATCCGAATACATCAATATTCCTTGCCATTTCGGTCTTTCTCCTTTGCAACAATTTGCAATTCCGTATTGTTTTCGCCTATGTTAAGAACAGAAACAATACCAAGAACCTTTAGTCCGAACATAATTTTCATATCCTCAGTTATATTCGGAAAATACCTTGTTGTAATTTTGTATGTGGTTTCTGCACGCAGTTTTTGTGACTCCTCATACTCACGTCCCGACATCGGAGAAACATTTGCCCATACTGCATACTCATTCAAAGAAAGCTGATGTGAATACAGCTGTCCGCCGCCTGCCGATTTCCACACTGCATTGCCTTTATTATCAGTCAGCACATACACAGAAGTTTCATCGGCATTGATGTCACCGCTTAACTTAGGTTTGAACGGAATCCACACAGGTACATTTTCATTCATTGAATTTAATCTTTTATCAAGCGGTTTCAAAAATATAACCCGATGACGCAGTTTTGAAAAGTCCATTAAAATGCCGCCTTTCTGTATGGTCTCAGCAATGTATAAAATATACTCGGTACGCCGTTTTTAGTTCCGTCACGCTGTTCAAAGAAATATCCTATACACACAAGCATAGCTTGTTTATAGCTTTCCGGCAGTTCATCAGGCATTGCAAGACGTGTATAATTTTCGCACATTTCTCCTGCTAAGATAATGAGTATTCGGAGATAGTCGTCCTCTGCGTCAGAATCCAAATGCAGATACTGTTTAACCTCTTCAATCGTCAGCATTTTCTTCCTCCGTTTTGGATTGCACTGTTTTAGATTTAGTGTCCCTTCTTGTTATTTTAGTGTCCCTTACTTCTTCCGCAAATCCGCACTGAACCAAATCTTCGCCTATTTTCTTGTCAACATCAACAGTCTGACCTTCATAAAAACTGAAGGTCAGACCCGAGCATGAAGTTGTTATCTTTATTTTCATTTTACCCTCCTATTATTTCATCTGAACAGTCTTAACCGATTCAGGCAATATCAGCTTTCCGTCTAATCTTTGGAATACACGGAAACCGACTTGTCCGTTCTTTGCAAAAAGTTCATTCAATCTTTGGAACGAACGTCCTTGTCTGTCAGCCACCCAATAATATGATAAATCACCAAACAGCAATATCTTATTGCCGGACTCTATCTCAGGCATATATGCAGAAGTATGTATCGGACGGTTAAGAATTGTATCCGGCTGTCCCGCCTGCAGACCCGGCTGCCATAAATACTGACCGTTACTGTCTTTAAGTTTTCTTATAGCCTTTATTGTACTGTCGCTTGACATAAATACGGCATTCTTTCGATATGGTGTTCTAAGACTGTGATATAGGTCAATTATTTCATCTGTCGTAATTGCGTTTGACGCAGCAGACGTAACCCCTACTTCAGCCGTATTTAACACACCTGTCGGTTTTCCTGTACCGTTGCCGTTGATAAATGCCAATTCCTCTGCCGCACCCATTCTTCTTGCAAATTCTGATGATATGTATGTTTCAAGATTAAATGCGGAGTCATTGAGCAGTTCTTCCGATACTTTTATAATCGTACTTAGCTTATGAGCTCCAAGAGATACAGTTCCGAACTCATCATCGCTTTCAGTGTATTCCGAGCCTTCATCTGTCCACACAGCCTCACCGTGAGATGCAACTACCGGAATCTTTTTATCACCGTTTGCACTTGTTATGATTGTAGTTAATCCTCGCATAATGTTTTCATCGGCAAGTTTGTCAATAAGAACTGCCTCGTATTCATCGGGAACAAGGTATCCGCCGTCACTGTCAGTACCAATCTGCAACGTATCATGTACCGAATATGACAGCTGATTATTCTTCATAAGCTTCCAAAACGCCTGCTTATATTCGTCACTTGCTCTGCCCGTTTTTGTATTACCGTTCGTTTTAGGTGTTTCAAGAACGGGTGTATTAACCGGAGAATTCAGTCTTTTTTCCATCTCTGCCTGACGTTCTAAAATATCTATCTCCTTGCCGAGAGCAACAATTTCACTCTCCATTTTTTCATATGTTTCCACGTCCTCTGCCGAAATCATATCGTTTTCTCGTTTTGCATTATCAAGAAATTTCTTTGTCTTTTCCCATAACGCTGCTCTTTTTTGTCTTAAATCAGTTATTGACGCCATTTATATTACCCCCCATTATTTCAATAAATTTAATCTTGTTTCAAACTGTTCTGACGGAATACAATACTTTGAATCTTCCGGCTTGACTATTGGCTTAAGTTTCTTGCGCATTGCGGCAATGGTATTGGTCACCATTGTTGTTTTGTCAAAAATCATATCTTGATTATCAGTGCTGTCATCATTGCCGTATAGGATTTTGTCGCAGAACCCCATATCATGTGCCGAATGTGCATTCATCCATGTTTCTCCGTCCATCAAATATGACAGTTTGCTTCGTGACAGTCCGGTCTTTATCTGATAAGCATTTATAATTGATTCCTTTACTTCGTTAAGAAAATCAATACCTTGTTCAAGTTCAGATGCCTGTCCGTAAAGCATCATTGAAGGATTATGTATCATAATCATCGATGTAGGAGACATCTCAACCATATCCCCGGCCATTGCAATTACAGACGCCGCACTTGCCGCAATGCCGTTTATTTTAACTGTAATTTTGCCGTTATGTTCTTTCAGTGCCGTATATATTTCACTCGCCGCAAAACAGTCACCGCCCGGACTGTTTATCCATACCGTAATATCACCGTCGTATTGATTGAGTTCATCACGGAACATTTTCGGTGTTACATCATCGCTGTACCAGCTTTCTTCCGCAATTACGCCATTTAAAAAAAGCACATTTTCTGTGCTTTCATTTTCTTCATCTATTTTGTTTTTAACAGTCTTGAACCTCCAAAATTTACTCATTTTCACTTTCACCCCCGCTGTTGTAATTTCCGGCATTGTTTATATCAACCATATTGCCGTTACATAAATATCTGTCACCGCCAAGCTCTTTAGGTATTTTATTCATATCCTCCAATTCCCTTATATCGTTTGCACTGTACCACCCATTCTGTCTACCGATAGCATATCCGCTCATACGGCTTTTAAAATCCCCTCGCAGAAGTCCGTCAACATTGAATTTTACGAAGTATTTTTTCTGTTCTTCTTCTGTCAGAAGCTGCTGAAATATTGTCTGCTCTATCCTCACAAGCCACGGTCGGATTGTATTTGTCACAAAATCAAGCGACTGCTGTTCTATATTGTTAAAACTTGATTTTTCCAAATCAGCAATCATATGCGGAGGAACACGAAATATTCTACATATTTCATTCACCTGAAATTTTCTTGTTTCAAGAAACTGTGCCTCATGAGGATTTATCGAAATCGGATTGAATTTCATTCCTTCTTCCAACACCGCAACCTTGTGTGCATTTGAACTTCCGCCGTATGCGTCATTCCATGCGTCACGAACTTTTTCCGGCTCTTTCAAAACTCCCGGATGTTCCAAAACTCCGCTTGGTGTACCGCTGTTTGAGAAAAAACTTGAGCCGTATTCTTCGGCAGCAATAGAAAGTCCTATCGCATTCTTAGCCATAGCAATCGGTGAGTATCCCACCAGTCCGTCAAATCCCAATCCGACTATATGCAGAATTTCATCTTTGCGAAATACAAATGTCCCCTGCTTATCACTGTTATATGTGTAATATATTTTGCTGTCCGCACCTCTGTCTATACGCATCTTTTCCGGCATAAGCGGATACAGCGCCGTAACCTCACCTTTACCGTTTCGGATAATCTGTGAATACGAATTCCCCCATAAAAGCAGATGTGACATCATAACCTCACGCATTATGAAACTGTTCATTTCAGGATTGGGTATATCGTGCAGAAGTCTGTACAACGGATGCGTAAAGGCTCGCTCTTTTCCGCTGTCCGTGTATTCATAAAGATGAATCGGCAGACTTGCTACCGTTTCAGATATGATACGAACACACGCATATACTGCCGTTGTCTGCATAGCCGACCGTTCCGTCACAGATTTTCCCGACCACGTTCGCCCGAAAGGAAATGAACGTCCTCCGCCGATACCGTCTCCCGTATGATTTTTAGGCTTGTCTCTTGGTTTGAATATTGATTTTATTATGTTCATAAATTTTCTCCTTTTTCTTGACATTTGATAGCTTTTATGCTATCATTATATTGTAAATATAATCTACATATCGGAGTATAATAATAATGTACACTATCGAATTTTACGAAAATGCACACGGCAAATCTGAACTATGGGATCTTTTAGAGTTATTGCGTACAAAAATCAAAACAAGTAAAGACGCCCGTATTCAATACAATCAAACAGTACTCTATATACAGCTATTACAAGATAATTGTACTCGTTTACCCAAAGATGTCACAAAGCATATTGAGGACGGTATATGGGAATTACGTCCCGGAAATAACCGCATATTTTATTTCTTTTTTGAAAACAATACCTTTGTTCTGCTTCATCAGTTCCGTAAAAAAACACAAAAAACACCACACAGAGAAATTGAAAAAGCAAAATCTGAACGCAGTGATTATCTATCCAGAAAGGAGCGTGCTTAATATGAGAACATGGAATGATTATAAAGAACACGTAAGAGAAGTTGATCCGATTGCCGCTAACGATATTAATGAAATTGAGAATATCGCATCTATTGTCGGTGCACTGATAGAACAGCGGACCGCTCTCGGTATAAGTCAGCGTGAGCTTGCTTCGCTTTGCGGAATCCCGCAATCATCAGTTGCACGTATTGAATCGTATAAATCAACTCCAAATCTTGATACTTTGCTTAAAATAATGCAGCCGCTTGGTCTTAAGCTTACTGTATCACCAACTAAATAATCATTTCCTTAAGCACATCAATAAATATTGGTGTGCTTTTATGTTGTCTAAAATACAATAATACCCCTACGGTCATAAACACTTCCCTGTTGTCCGCCGTTACGAACTGCTCTGTCGAGTGCCATTACCGCTGCAACCGCACCGTCTATTCGTTCGGTACTGTGTTTCTTAGAAAGTTTAATATTTTCTGCCGAGTCTGTTTCTACACATACATTATCAAAATTCCATCTGAGTACAGGATGATTGTTATGTATAATCTTTTCTTTCAGAACAAGCGAGTAAAGTTCCTTGGTCGGAGGTGACATATCCTTAAAGCCTTGTCCGAAAGGTATCATCGTCAATCCTTCATCCTGCAAATTAAGAATTATCTGTGTTGCATTATATCTGTCATATGCTATTTCACGCACAACGTACTTGCTTGCAATATCCTTTATGTCAGCCTCTATTCTTCGGTAGTCAACTACATTCCCCTCTGTTGTTCGTATAAATCCGTTTGCTTTCCATACATCATACGGAACATGATCACGTCGAACACGCTGAAGAAGATTTTCTTCCGGTATCCAAAAATACGGTACAATTATATATTTTTCTGTATCGTTTCTCGGAGGGAACACCAAAACAAATGCGGTAAGGTCAAGTGTTGTTGAAAGGTCAAGACCTGCATAGCATTCCCTTCCGATAAGTGTATCAAGATTTATTACTTCATCACACGCATCCCATTTCTCCATCTGCATCCATCGTGTTGACTGCTTAACCCACTGATTAAGTCGGAGCTGTCTGAACAGATTTTCCTCAGCCGGATTTTCCTTTGCCGACAAAAATGCGGCACGGACTTTTTCAATGTCAACTGTATGTCCCAGCGATGGATTTGCTTTATACCAATTGCGTTCATCCGTCCAGTCATCTGTGTCTTCGATTCCGTATATAACAGGATAAAATGTCGGATCGATTTTTCTGCCTTCCAAAATGTCAACTGCCTTTTGGTGCTGTTCAAAACATATGCTGTTTCGGTCTGTTCCGGCAGTAGTTATAAGAAAGAACAGTGGCTGTGTTCGTGCATCACCTGAACCTTTTGTCATTACATCAAACAATTCACGGTTCGGCTGTGAATGCAGTTCATCAAATATTACGCCGTGAACATTAAGACCGTGTTTTGTAAAAGCCTCGCTCGACAGCACTTGATAATATGAATTAGTCGGTTTATACACAAGTCTTTTTACTGACATAACAGGCTTAATTCTCTTTTTCAAAGCAGGACATTGTTCGACCATATCCACCGCCACATCAAACACAATACTTGCCTGCTGACGGTCACTTGCACAGCCGTATACTTCTGCACCCCATTCACCGTCACCGCATGTAAGATACAGCGCCACTCCTGCTGCAAGTTCTGACTTACCCATCTTCTTCGGTATTTCAACATATGCTGTGTTGTATTGTCTGTATCCGTTCTCCTTTACCGTACCGAACACATCATTTATTATTTTATCCTGCCACGGCAGCAATTCAAAAGGCACACCCCGCCATTTGCCTTTTGTATGTTTAAGTGCATTTATAAATGTAACTGCACGTTTTGCTTTATTTTCGTCATACATTACTTTTTCTCTCCGCCCAATGAAAGAAGCTGTTCCATTGCGTCATCACTGCTGTCATTGCCTCTGTCTGTTACAATTCTTGACCTTGACGCAGGAGTAAGACCGAACTGTTCACAGAACTTGCTCATCTGTTTCATATACTGCTGAGCAATAGATACCTGCGGCACTTGCTGCCAATATCCGCTCGGAGTTTTGACAATAGCACCGTGTCTTGATATAAATTCTTCTGCCTCTTTCCAACGTGCATAAGCTTGGCAATATCCCGCAAAAGCCGCCATATCAACTTCTGTTAGAATACCGAGCTGTTCCATCTGTTTCGCAAGACGTCTCCATTCCTTTTTCGCATCATCTTCAAGCCATTTCGGACAAGACGGTGCACGAGCCGCAGGTTTCGGCTCATTTGCGTTTAACTGTCTCTTGCCTGGATTACCCTCAAGCTGTTTTACTGCCGTTGGTTTCGGCTTTCTGCCCCTCTGTGCCAAGCGTATCACCTCCATTCGTATAAATTTCTTGTCATTAAAAATTTTCATACAAAAAACCGCCATTTAAGGCGGTTTAAAAATTGTATTTTCTTATTTTTCTGTAATCATAATCTCATATTCATAGCTGTTTAGTTCAAAAAGGTCAACTACTTTCCATAAATCATATTGGTCAGGAATATCTTTAACTGTTCCGCAGAAATAAACGTCTGTATGTTTTTCATTAACCAATTTCATTGTTGCGTTTCGGTTGATAAGGCTGTAAAGTTTCTTTAATTTTAGCATTTTGTTTTCCTCCGTTTTCTCGGTCTGTTTATCTTTTTGTTGTACACATATTACCGTTATATGAGGACTTTATCAATACCATTACTATAACAAAAAGTACAGCCTTTATTTGTGTATATACTACCCTCGTATTCCCTTAAAGTTATAGTTTCCCTTACGAATTTCCGCAATGTCGGCATCTTGTGCCTTTTTGTATTCCGAATCGGCACATTCTTTTTTCTTGCAGTCCATACAGATACATTCGCTGTTAAACATACTTTGAATTCTACCGTCTTTTAAAGACTTTCCGCATCGGTCACAGTTTTTCTGTGTAAAAAAATTATCCATCTCAATTCACCTCCGCCATACAGCGGTCAAATGCCGTCTTTAATTCCTCCACGGGCATACCGTTAGATTTATACCCGCGTTCTATTCCTCCGTAATAATACTCTGTCGGTGTCTGCATCTTTTGACAGTATTTATCGCCCATAACATAGAACATCGCTTTAATCGTATCTTCGCCGTTATCAATTTCCACAGAAATATTCTTCTTGATATAAAAGCTCGGATAACCCTCATAATGGTCAAGTGTCTTTTCGCACTGTTCTGTAATGACCCAAAGCAGAACAGGCACTCGGTCTCCCTCAGATTTTTCAATGTTGGCAAAGCCTCCGCTCCTGAATGTGAGCCGATAGCCGTTTATGTACCCCACCTTGTACACTTCAGCATGCGGACATCTATACGCCATCTGTGCCAAATTAATGTTTGAGCCGTATGCTCCGTAGATTTTTGTTTTCATAATATTTCGTCCTTTCTGAGCGGTTGATTTTTGTAATACCGCTTCTACTGCCATAAAGACGGCTTAAACCGTCCGTTGGCTGTAACTGTTACAGACTTATTTGTCTTTCTCTCTCATACTGCGGTGTATAATTTCAAGTATTTCATTCTGTTCCTCTTTACCTACACCGATATTTTCAAGAGCCTCGTGTATGCCGCAGTCAGGACAAATCATTGTTTTGTTATCTGCTCTTGATAATGCAGGTCTGCCTGTGTATTCCTGTCCGCATTTAGGACATATGGCTGTTTTTATATCTTCATACTTCTTCATATCACTGTCTCCTTTTTGCTTTCGTCAATAGCGTGTAACAACTGTTTTGAATCAAATCCGAAGTTTCTGTATCCCCAAAGGCAAGTCATAACATAACTCATTGACGGAACACCGCTCGGTCTGTTTTCGTCCAATATATATGCAAATGCTGTGCGTTCACGTTTTTTGCCCGTCTTAATTCCTGTCACCGTTACTTGAAATTCCTTTTTATAATAATATTTCGGATACCCCTCGTAGCGGTCAAGCGACCGTTCGTCATCTGTTGTCAACTGCCACACAGCTACCGGAACTTCCGCACCTTGTTTCGGTTCAACGGTCAGATAAGATCCTGTTTTGCTTTTCTTGAACATTAGCTTGTAATTCTCTATAACCGCAGTTCCCATAAGCCGTGCCGACGGGCAGCGATACCGCATTTGCGGTGTGTAAAGGTTACTGCCGTAAGCTAAGTAATACCGTTTCATTATTATCATATCCTTTCCGAAGGAAACACCCTTCTACCACCTTAAGACCGCCAAATGCGGTCACAGTTTTAAGGTTATAGGAGGCTGTTTTCTTCGGTTATGCCATTCTGCCATTTCTGAATGATGCATCTCCGTCAAGGTGTTTTGTAAGGATTTCTCTCGCCGTTGCAAATTCTTCACCGATAAATCCAAGTCTTAAAAGCCATGTTCTCATTGCGTATTTAGGATTTTCAGTCTGCTGTGGTTTCGGACTTGCTGACTTTAGTGTTTTTGCCATCTGACTGAGTGCAAGGCAAAGCTGAATGTAGCTTTTTAACTGTCCTGCGTGTAAGCCGTTTTGTTTTCCGTCTGACGGAGCATCGAATTGAAAAAGTCTGAATTCAACCGTTCCTTTCGTAAAAGTTGCGTGTAGGTTCAGCATATGGTATCTGCTGTCGTTGTAATGCTGTGTTCTGCCGTAGTTTGCACCGTTTGATGTGTACCAAATATCCGCTAATTCCGACATTGTTCTTGGCTTTCTTCTGTTAAGGTTATCAAGAAATTTCGGACTTACCATTCTGCAGTAATTGTTTATTCTGCTCTGTGAAATATTTAATGCACTTGCTATGAGGCTTTCGTGGCTTGCCATTATGTTTGCAAGATTTCTGAGTGTCTGTGCTGTGTGTCCGTTAGCACCGATATGAATATGTACACCGCATCCTCGTGTTGCATCGCTTTTGGCTTTTGCTTTTCTGAGTCTTCTTATAAGTTCCTGCAAAAGCGGAATATCTTCGTATTTAAGAATCGGCGTTACCAATTCGCATTTCTCACTGTCAACCCCTGCAATGCTTACATCCCTTTGGAATTTCCACTCTCTGCCCTCTGTGTCCCAAGCTGACCAAGTATAATAACCGTTTCTGTCTGCTGTATATTTGTATCTGCCTGTTCCGAAATAGTCTGCGGCTATTCTCGCAGCATTTTCTCTTGTGATGTTGTTCATTTCAACCTCAACACCGATGGTCTGTCTTTTCATTTCCTCAATCTGAATTCTTGTTTTCTCGTTCATTGTATTTCCTCCGTTTTTTAGGCTTTCTGCCCTTTTCTTGTAACACATATTACCGTCATACGGAGATTATATCAATACGATTAGTACACAATAATATACACTGTAATTTGTGTACATTACGGCTGTGGATTGAGTTTGTGTTTATTTTTCTTACTTACATCGCTCCGGTCTGCCGTAGCGAAATGCACCGTCACCGCTGAGATTTCTCATCAGTTCTTTACGGAGCGGTTTATATTCCATACCTGATAAACCGATACGATTTAAGAATGTACGCATTGCAAATTTTTCGTTGTCAACCGGCTTATCCTTTGTATTCACTCTTACAGCTTTTTCTGCCATTTGGTAAAGGGCTTTGAAAAGTGATATATAAAGTCCAAGCTTTTCATTTGGAATTACGCTGTCAAACCAGTCAAACCATATTTCATCCTTGTTCCATTCAACTTTCAGTTCCTTATCCGTACCGACTGCTTTTTGAAACAAGGTCATTTTACCCGCAATAATCGCTTTGAGATTTGCAATGATTTTATCGTTACAAGGTTTATCGGATAATTTTGAAATCGGCAGTCCGATTGAACAGCCTATTGTTTCACTTTCAAAATCTTTATTTGTGTCTGAAATATCAACATTTTTGTCATTCTCGGTTTCATATCCGCACTCATACAGCTTTTCAAGTAAATGCTCAACCTTATCATTGTCGGTGTCGCTTGAAATTTTAAGTGTTCCGTCACTCGTAACTGTACAGTCGTCGCCAATTTGATAAGCAAACGACGGTGCTCCAAGATATTTAGACTTTTCTCCGATTATATTGCTAACTGCTTTCACAAGAGCCTTTCTGTCCGTTCCTGTCAGATTATATTTAATCTCCATTACGGTAATCCTCCTTTATTTTTTTGTTAAGCACATATTACCGTCATGCAGAAAATATATCAAGGTGTATAGTACACAATATTATATTACAGAATTTGTGAGTTCAGCATAGTGAGCAATTCCGTTCAATACATAGAACACGCACGGAAGTGCAACACCATTTCCCCACATCGTATATTCCGCACTGTCGGAATGAGGATTTTTAAGCCACTTTATAATCTGATTTCTTGTTTTCGGTTTTGTACTTTTACAAAGTGCTTTTCTGTGATTTTCAAAAATGTCCGACCATTTCTGAATTTCTTCTTCCGTAGGATTTTCTGTTTCCAAACCGTCACACCACCATACAGGGAACCCTTGCAGCAGAGCACATTCTTTAGGTGTCAGACGTCTTACTATATATTCCGTACCGTTTGTATCATTTACAAGCGGAGGGTCTTTGTAATCGCTTGCAACAAGTGTATTTGCACATTCTTTTTCGGCACTTGTAAAGAATGATGCCTTGCTTGCCGAATATGCAGGTTCGGCTACCGCTCCCGGACCTTTTGCCACCATTGTCGGCTGTTTCTCTTTTTCTATTGCAAAATCATATAACGCATTTTGTCCTTGATTAAATGCAGCACGGTCAATTCCGTATGCAACCGCATGTCGGTCAACTGTATTTAATGTAAATGATGTATCCTGATTAAATCCGCTGCCGTTCGGTCCGTTTTTCTCCTTACGTCCAATCATTGAACCCTTTAATACAACAACAGCCATACCTCCTTGATTAGATGACGGATTTACACCTCCGCAGTCAATGGTGCGAGAAGTATCTGCCGCATATATTCCGCTGTTCGGATTGTCAGACTTCATCGAATTGCTATCGTTTGAACATATCCCGTACACTTTCGGTTCAAATAAGGTCTGGTCATTATTACAGCTTAATGTTGCCGACTTATTTTCTTGTATCAATGCACCTTTACCACCGCCGTCACATCCGCATCTGATTTTTAAAGTTTTTGGTGTATGTACGACAAACGGCTGATTATTACCGCCCGTTCCGAAAGTTGCAAGCACTGTCTGTGATACTTCCAACGGACCTATATATCTTGTATCTTGAGAGTGATTTTCAAACATTACACACGGCGGATGATGTGCCTGTGCTCTCAATGTAGTTGTTTTGTCTTGCGTCACATCTATACGTTCTCCGCCTTGATCGTTTAAACATATTGTGCCTGTTTCTCCAATGCCCGTTTCAGCAGTTCCGGCAGTTCCTTGCCGCGAGCAGAGGCTCTTCTTAAAATTCCCGAACATGCTCTCTGACTCAAATAATACTTTTCCGGCACATTCTCCTGCAAAATCTGCGACAAGAAAGATTCTTTTGCGTCTTTGAGGGACTCCGAAGTATTGCGCATCGAGTATTCGATAGGCAACGGAATAATCATTTCCCACAATTTCTCCTGCGGTTGTCCATTTCTTCTCAGGCATAGGAATATGTACGGTTTTATCTTTGATTTTGCAGATTTCTTCAAGGACTGTCCTAAAATCCTGTCCTTTTGAGCTTGACATTGCTCCCGGCACATTCTCCCACACAATCCATCTCGGATATTCTCCATTTGTATTCTCCCTCATTTCCTTTATAACCCGAATTGCCTCAAAAAACATTGATGATTTTTCACCGTTTAGCCCTTCACGTTTTCCTGCTAAAGACAAGTTTTGACAAGGGCTTCCGAATGTAATTATATCAACCGGCTCAATCTTTCCGCCGTTCATTTTTGAAATATCACCGTAGTGTTTCATATGCGGAATACGCTTGGTAGTAACCCGAATAGGAAATGGTTCGATTTCACTCGCCCATATAGGCGTAATTCCAGCCATCATTCCGGCAAGAGGAAAACCTCCGCTGCCGTCAAATAATGAGCCAAGTGTTAAATTACTCATTCGTCAATACCTCACTGTACGGAATTTTTTCACCGTTACGCAATAAAAAAACGTCATCTGAATTTTCTTTAAAATCCACATAACGTCTTACAATTACATCTACAAACTTCTCATCAATCTCAATCGCATAACATATACGGTCAGTCTGTTCACACGCAATCAATGTACTTCCACTGCCGCCGAACGGTTCAAGAATAACTGAATTGACCACACTTGAATTTTGTATCGGATATGCCACAAGCGGTATTGGTTTTGTTGTCGGATGAAGTTCTGATTTCTTCGGCTTGTCAAAATTCCATACCGTTCTTTGCTTTCTGTCAGAGTACCACTTATGTCCGGCTGTAGGTTTCCATCCGACAAGTATAGGCTCATGACAATACTGATAATCACATCTGCCGAGCACGGGTGTATTTTTCACCCATATACACGTTTGATGACAGAAAAATCCGGCATCACGAAATGCCGTTCTGAAATTTATACTTTCCTTATCAGCATGAAAAACATAAATGCTTGCACCGTCTGCACAAACATCATACATACACTTAAAAGCTGAAAACAGAAATTCATAAAACTTTCCGTCCTCCATGCTGTCATTTTGAATAGTACCTGCTGTGCCCTCGTATGCAACATTATACGGCGGATCCGTTACAACAAGATTTACTTTTTTGCCATTCATCAAGTTTTCATATGTTTCCGCTTTGGTACTGTCACCGCATATTAATCTGTGTTTTCCCAAAAGCCATATATCACCTTGTTCAGACACTGGATTTTCCGGAGGTGTCAAATCTGCATCATCTTCTTTAACTTCACCCTCTTGTGATTTTGCGAGAAGTTCATTAAGCGCTTCTTCCGTAAATGCAGACATCTCAAGTTCAATGTCACCGCTGTCCTTTATATCTTGTAAAATATCAGCAGACATTTTCATATCAAGTTCTGAAAATTCCTGTATTTTATTATCTGCCATAAGGTCGGCATATTCCGAAGCTTCACTTTCATAATCCTGAAAATCAACGGGAACTTGCTTTGCTCCGATTTCTTTTGCGGCAAGAAGTCTTCCGTGACCTTTTACCACAAATCCGGAACGGTTTGACACTACAATCGGATGTCGCCAGCCTTGGCATTTTATGATTTTAGCCAATGCGGTTATCTGTTCCTTCGGGTGCTTGTTCGGATTTCTCGGATTGCCCACCAAGCTGTCTGTATCGACAATTTTATCGTGAGCACAATACACTGCAACTCCGTCTGCTGTTGCTTTCGGTTCTATATGTTCAATCATACTTTTCCTCCGTCATGTAAATTCCAATATTGTTTTCTGCATTTGTCCGAGCAAAAAACTTTTCTTTTTTTGCCTGCTGTATGCTTAAGCCGTTTTCCGCAGTTCCGACAGATAAGTCCAAGCTGTACAGATACATCGTTGTTCATTGCCACCACTGGTCCTACGCCTACAAGTCCGTTCCGTTTACAATATGATTTCACTGTACTCAGCGGCAGAATAAGTGTACTTGCAATATGCTTATATCCGTTACCGTCAAGCCGCATTCTGCGAATTTTAACTTTCTGTTCTTCGGTCATAAACTGTTCTCCTCTATCAGTAAAATTCAATAAACAACAGCCGAATAATTGAAATCTTCATAATGTTGTGATATAATATTTATGAGTCATCTGTTAAGCTCCTCTATGACTCACCAGACCAAGTGTGGTTCAGAGCAAACGAAAAGAATCGCGTTTTAGGAGGAGGAATGCTTATGAAGATTTTACTGTTTTTATATTATTTTATTGTCAGTGTTCAATTTACTTTTGTAATACCAAATAGCTTCATTGAATTTTCGTTTGCAGCCCTGATAATAATCGGTTCACATTTTTGTGAACCTTTTTTATATTAAAAAGCAATAAAAAATGCACACTTGAGGACGATTTCAAGTATGCAATAATGCAAGTGTATATTTAGTTATGCGATAATTTTGATGTGACCGTTTTTAGGCCCCCTTGCTTAATTTTGCGAAAATTTGCGTAAACGGGGGCGGCGGTCTACGCTCACCCATTTTTTTAAGATTAACATGGGCCCTATGTCAAGGACAATTTTAACACCCTTCATAATTTATTAGATAACAAATACACCTATGCAGTGT